>DASWYF010000044.1 GCA_036405135.1 Verrucomicrobiia bacterium
AGGGGTCGGATGGTTTCATTGCTCTTTGACATAGTTCCTTATTAAGGAACGCAGAATTAAGAATGGTGAATGAAGAAAGGGGGCACCCTCATCCTCAATCCTTCTCCCGGCCGAAGTTCGGCTTCCAAGGGAGAAGGAAGACAGGAACAGGTGCGTTCGTACGCTTCAGACGTTCTTCGGCTGCGTTTCTGCTGAATGGTGGGCGTGTTTTGTCGAGGACGGAGTTGACGATGTAAAAATCGAGGACGACGACGAGGACGAAGGACGAGCACGATTATTGGCGTTGAAGTGGCTGGCGAGGGTCGGATCTGGGAGGTGTGGACTGGTGGCTAGAGTGCCGCAGGACAGGATGCTATCGAGATGAGGGAGCATCGACCGGACGAGATGGGAAGGCGACTCAGGGGAATGTATGAATTATGAGGTATGGGTTATGAAAGGAGAATTGGGGAAACATCGAACATCCAACATCGAACTCTGACATCGAAAGTGGGGAGTTAGAGCCGCAGCGGCGGCTGAGGAGGGAACTGCCGACAAGATGCCGGCAGCACATTGCTTAGGGCGTGTCGGTGCTTTTTATTGGGATCGGCAGTGGCAATGGGGTGGCGGAGGTCGGTGCCGGAAGTTCGCCTAGTTTGGCTGATAGTGGTTTGCCTTGGTTCAGTTCTTTGTCAGGGGAGTAGACTTCGGGGAGGACTACTAGGGCGATGCGGCGGTTGCGGGCGCGGCCTTCTTCGGTGGTGTTGTCGGCGATGGGGTGATATTCGCCATAGCCGACGGCGGCGAGGCGGTGGGGATCGACGTTCGCCTTTTCAACGAGGTAACGGACGGCGGCGAGGGCGCGGGCGGTGGAGAGTTCCCAATTGGTGGGATACTTCGCCCCGGCGCTGGCGCGGATGGGAATGTTGTCCGTGTGGCCGATGACGTGGATGAGGCGGTTCGGGTGGTTGGTGAGGATGTTGGCGATGCGAAGGAGGACGTCGGCGCCTTCGGCTTTCATCTCGGCTTTGCCGGTGTCGAAGAGGACGCGGTCGAGGATGTTGACTTCGAGTTTGCCCTGGAGTTCGGAGATGGTGATGTCTTTCGATTGCAGGGCGGTGCGCATCTCTTCTTCGAGCTTGGACTTGGCTTGGACGGCGGCTTGGTTCTGTTCTTGGAGGGCGGTGAGTTCTTCCTGGGTCTTGGCGAGGTCGGCTTTCAGTTTCTCGACTTCGGCTTTGAGGTCGTCGGTGGCTTGCTGGGCTTCCTTGGCCTTTTGGACTTCTTCGGGTGTCGGGCCTTTATCGGCGACGCTGAAATAGATGATGACGGCCACGAAAATGGCGGAGAGAACGCTGGCGATATACCAAGTCTGTTTTGGCATGGGAGGGAGGATAGGAGCGGATTCGGAAATTGGGAAGAACGACGTGGGGAAAAAGTATCGGAATGCTGAAAAAAACGAAAATCCGTTGGCTCGCTCACTCCTCACCCCGGCCCTCTCCGCCGAAGCTCGGCCTGCCTATAGAGGAGAGGGAGAACATTTGCCGACTGCTGGCTGGATTTAACAGTCACGGGTTGGCGGTGCAACTTTGAGAGGTTGAAAATTCAGGCGAGGGATGAGTCGGGCTTTCAGCCCTTGGGGCTTTTGGCGAAACGGATTCCTAGGCCGTTGGCCTAGGCTGGTATGAAGCGCGCCGTTGGCGCTAAGGGGAATGCTACGGCGGAGGTCGTGGACTGCCGGCTGGAATCCGGCAGCACGGGCATCGTGCTTCGTCGCTCTGTGTGGAACGCCAACTTGAAAAATTGGAGGGTGAATCACTACTTGCCTTCGATGCCAGTATCGGTTGAACATTCGCGCCGATTTATTTGTCGGATAGCCGTCAGGCTTAAGGCATGGAGTGTCGAAGCCGGACAGAAGAAAACTTATTTGGAAAATGTCATGAGCACAGAGAAGCATCAGTTTCAGGCGGAGATTCAGCAGTTGCTGAACATCGTCATCCATTCCCTCTACACGGATAAAGAGATCTTCATCCGCGAGCTGGTTTCCAACGCGGCGGATGCGTGTGAGAAGTTGCGGTTCACGCAGGCTTCCGGTCAGGCGGTGTATCAGCCGGAAGCGGAACTCAAGATCACGGTGACGACGGATAAGGACGCGGGGACGATCACGATCACGGATGCGGGCATCGGCATGACGCATGATGAGATCGTGCAGAACCTCGGCACGATCGCGCACTCGGGAACGAAGGCGTTTCTGAAGCAGATGGCGGAAGGGCAGAAGCCGGATCTCTCGTTGATCGGCCAATTCGGTGTGGGTTTCTACTCGGCTTTCATGGTGGCGACGAATGTAACGGTGTTCAGCCGTTCATGGCGTGCGGAAGAGCAGGGTTGGAAATGGGTGAGCGCAGGCGAGGGCAGTTACGAAGTGGAGCCGGTGGCTGATCTGCCGCGCGGAACGAAGATCGTGCTGACGTTGAAGGAAGAGGCGAAGCTGTTCTCCGAAGAATGGGAGGTGGAGCACATCATCAAGCGTTACTCGAGCTTCGTCACGTTCCCGATCGAGCTGAACACAAAGCGCCTGAACACGGTGCAAGCCATCTGGGCGCGCAGCAAGAACGAGATCAAGGACGAGGAGTATAACGAATTCTACCGCTACATCGGTCACGACACGGAAGAACCGATGTTCCGCTTGCACTTTGCCGCGGATGCGCCGCTCGCGATTCAAGCGTTGCTCTTCGTGCCGAAGCATAATGCGGAAGCGAACGGGATGACGCGCTTGGAGTCCGAAGTGAACTTGCACTGCCGCAAGGTGCTCATCCAGTCGAAGGCGAAGGGGTTGTTCCCGGAGTGGTTGCGCTTCTTGCGCGGTGTGGTGGATAGCGAGGATTTGCCGCTGAACATCTCGCGCGAGTCCATGCAGGACAGCTCGCTGATGCAGAAGCTGAACAAGGTGTTGACGACGCGTTTCTTGAAATTCCTGGATGAGCAATCGACGAAGGAAGCGGAGAAATACACGACGTTCTATCGCGAGTTCCAACGGTTCCTGAAGGAAGGTGTGGTGACGGATTTCACGCATCGCGAGGCACTGGGTAAGTTGCTGCGCTTCACGTCTTCTGCGACAGAGGGAGATAACTTCACGTCGCTGGCGGAATACGTCACGCGGATGGGTTCCGAGCAGAAGGAGATTTACTTCCTGCTGGCGGCGGATCGCGCAGCGGCGGAGGCGAGTCCGTATTTCGAGGTGTTCAAGGCGCGCAAGTTCGAGGTGCTGTTCCTGAACGATCCGTGGGATGAGTTCGTGATGGATCATCTGCGCGAGTTCGAGGGCAAGACCCTGATCGCGGCGGAGAAGGCTGATCTGTCACTGACGGACAAGCCGGAAGGCGGTCTCTCGGATGACGACGCGGCGGCCTTGGCGAAGTGGTTCAAGGAAACGCTCGCGGAGCGTGTGGGCGAAGTGCGCGCCTCGAAGCGCTTGGTGGACAGCCCGGTGGCGGTGGTGGATGGCGATAAGTTCATGACCTCGAGCATGCGCCGGATCATCAAGGCGATGGGCAAAGGCAAGGAAGCCGAGATGACGCCGAAGCTGGACTTGGAACTGAATCAGTCGCATGACCTGATGGTGCGCTTGAATGGGTTGCGGCAGAGCGATGGGACGTTGGCGGCGTTGCTGGCGGAGCAGCTCTTCGATAACGCGAGGTTGTCCGTGGGCCTCTTGGAAGATTCGCGCAGCATGGTGCAGCGGATGAATCAGTTGCTCGGCAAGCTGGCGGGTGGTGGGAAGTAAAGCCTTGTTCGTGCAAGCGGAGGAGACGGGACAGGCGAAGGCGCCTGTCCCACTACGCTTCGTCCGGCTTTGCTTGCTTAAAAGTCGTGAGGGATTGTTGAAAGCAAGGGTTGAATAATTCGGTGGGACGGGTTAATAGAACAGTAATGAAACGCTTAGGCTTAACTCGGAGCGTGACGCATCTCGGTCTTAAACTGGGAGTGGCGGTCGCGATTTTGGCGGGCAGTGTGATCAGCATGGAAGCTGCACCGAAACCGCCCAAGCCCAAGTCCAAGCCCCCCAAGGGCACCACGGCGGCCCATCATCACCTGCAGCAAAACAACAAGAAGAAGGCGCAACAGCTTCTCTTGCAGCAACAACGGAAGAAGTGATCGCAGGAGCGCACGTTTTACGGGGATCCGTAAAACGTTCCACGAATGAACGTTCTTATCACGGGCGTATGTGGGTTCGTCGGCAGTTCGCTGGCGCGCATCCTTAAAGCTCGTCATCCGGAGTGGAAGCTCTCAGGTATTGATAATCTCAGCCGTCCGGGGGCAGAGACGAATTACCGCGAGTTGCTTCGGTTAGGAGTAACTTTTCGGCACGGAGACATCCGGCAACCTTCTGACCTCGAATCTTTCGGTGATATTGATTGGGTGATCGACGCGGCGGCGAATCCCAGTGTGCTTGCAGGCGTGGATGGAAAGACGAGCAGCCGTCAATTGGTGGAGCACAATCTCACGGGTACCATCAACCTCTTGGAGTTTTGCCGTTCGCGCAAAGCAGGCTTCATCCTCCTCAGCACGAGCCGCGTCTATTCCATTCCGGCGTTAGTAGCGATTCCTTTGAAGTCCGCCGAGAAAGCATTTGAATTTGATGCCAGCCACGCAGCTCCGGCGGGTGTGTCAGCGCATGGAGTAAATGAAAGTTTTTCCACGCAAGCGCCGGTTTCACTCTACGGCGGGACCAAGCTGGCTTCAGAAGCGTTGGCGTTGGAATATCATCACGCATTCAATGTGCCCGTGTGGGTCAATCGTTGCGGTGTTTTGGCTGGCGCGGGTCAGTTCGGTCATCCGGCCCAAGGGATTTTCGCTTACTGGCTCAATGCACATAAGTATCGCCAAGCATTGAAATACATCGGTTTCGGCGGCACGGGACATCAGGTGCGCGATGGGTTGCATCCAGATGATCTGGCAGAGTTGTTGTTCCAGCAGATGGCAGCGCGTGAAGACAAGCTGAAGCCGCGGTTGGTGAATGTGGCGGGTGGCAGCGCAAATAGCATGTCCCTACGACAACTCACGGAATGGTGCGATACGCGCTTTGGTAAACATTCCGTGCAGGCGGATTTGCAACCACGTCCCTTTGACATACCGTGGATGGTCTTGGATTCGCGACTGGCAGAACAGGTGTGGAGATGGAAGCCCAAGCGCGCATTGCCCTCAGTCCTTGAAGAAATCGCCCAGCATGCGGAAGCAAATCCGGGCTGGCTGGAATTG
The DNA here is from genome assembly GCA_036405135.1 of Verrucomicrobiia bacterium. Taxonomy (NCBI): domain Bacteria; kingdom Pseudomonadati; phylum Verrucomicrobiota; class Verrucomicrobiia; species Verrucomicrobiia bacterium. Next base: position 5,236 of record DASWYF010000044.1, read on the forward strand.
TCGAAAGTTTAACTATGAGTTTTTCAGGTGAAATCGTGTCGCTGGCGGATCTGCCGGCTTGGCGTCAAAAACTGCGGGACAAAGGGCTCAAGCTCGTCGTGACCCATGGCTGCTTTGATATTTTGCACGCCGGCCATGTGAGCTATCTCCAGCAAGCGCGGGAGCAGGGTGATGTGCTGCTGGTGGGGTTGAATGCCGATGCTTCCATCAAGGGGCTGAAAGGACCGAACCGACCGATCAACAATGAAGGAGATCGTGCGCAAATCATGGCGGCCCTACGCTCCGTAGATGCCGTTACACTATTTCCAGAAGTACGAGCCACCAACTTGCTGAAAGCTGCCCAGCCCGATGTGTATGTGAAGGGCGGCGATTACACGCTGGAGACATTGAACCCTGAAGAACGTGCCGTTGTGCAAGCCGCAGGCGCGAAGATCGTGTTCATCCAATTTCTGGAAGGGCGTTCGACGACTTCCATCATTGAGCGGTCGAAGCAGTAGAGGGCAGTTAAGCCTCCAGATGTTTGCGGCGCCATTTTTCTGCGGGCCTGTCGATAATCCAATACACCGCCAGAGAGCCGATCAAGACCACCAATAACGCGGCCGCTGTACGTGGCCAATACGGCAATTTTGCCAGGCGTCCCACGTTGTCGAAAAGGAACACGACCGAGAAGTGGAACAGATAGAGAGGGTAGGAGAAGTTCCCCAATTCACGATCCAATCCTTGGCTGGGAAGGCGCACTGAGTAGGCGATGTAAGGCACGGTGACCAATCCCAGTACCGCACAAGCATACCGGTTCATCAGATACCAATACTCATTGGATGTGCGAGCGGCATCTGGACCGAACAACTGATGCAAAGCTGGCACCATCAAAGAAAGCAGGGCTGTAAGCAGTACGATGCCGATGGAGACGAGCGCTATCTTCTTTCCAGGTTTATAGCCCGATGTGCTGGTGAGGATGCCGAGCAGGAAGCAAAAGAGAAAGCCGGGGAGGAAGGCGACTTTCGATTCCAAAAAGATGTTCAGCGAATAAAACATCAACGGCAAAAAGATGGCGAACGCCAAAGCTTGCTTGCGCGTGAATTTCTGGGGTTCACCGGCAGGAGTGAGATATGTAGCCATCCAGATAAGCAGCGGTGCGATGAGGTAGAACTGCATCTCTACCACAATGCTCCAGAGCGGCGGCAGGAAAGCAGCATGGGACGCTGCCGGGACGATGGCGACAAGTTTGATCCACCAGAGAGGATGCTGCGCCTGTTCGTGTAAAATAGAGTAATCCTTGGAAGTGAAACGCAGCACTATTGCAGCGATGAAGAAGCAAGCCAGATAAACCGGGACCAAGCGCACATAGCGATTGCTGATGAAGCGCAGATAAGGTCTGGGCTGCCTGGAATATTTGTGAACCCACACTTCCGTGATCCAAAACCCGCTCAGGATGAAGAAGACATAAACCGCCCACCCGCCAAAACTGATCACCCAGAAGTGGTGCAAAACCACTACCATGGCGAGAAACGAGCGGAAAATTCCAGGTGCAAGCAGCTTGTTCATCAGAACACAGTTCAGAACGGCGGATTGAAACAGCCGGTATTTCAAAGGTCAACACTCTCGATAGAGCAGGCCGGGGCGGCATGCCCAAGCGGAAATAGAATGGCGTATTCTGCGATTGTAATGGAGGACGGCTTTTTCGACACTTCTGCAAATGGCTGCAGCTGTGGTAACTGGTTCGGCCGGACTGGTCGGCTCGGAAACGTGCAAAAAAATGCATGCGGAAGGGATGGATGTCCTCGGCATCGATAATGACATGCGGGCGCATTTCTTTGGGGCCGCCGCTTCCACCTCCGGCAATCGGGCGAAGCTGGAAGCAATGCTGGGAAACTACCGCCATCATTCCATCGACATCCGCGATCAGGAGGCGGTGTTCAAGGTGTTTAAAACCTACGGCAAGGACATCAGCCTGATAGTCCATGCGGCAGCACAACCCTCTCATGACTGGGCAGCCAAAGATCCGTTCACGGATTTTGGCGTCAATGCCAATGGCACGCTTAATCTGTTGGAAGCCACGCGCCGATTCTCCCCAGATGCAGCGTTTATCTTCACCAGCACGAACAAGGTTTACGGTGACGCACCCAATGCTTTGCCTTTGGTAGAACTCGAAAAACGGTGGGAGATAGCGCCTGATCACAAGTTTAAACAAGGCATCGACGAGACACTGACCATTGATCAAAGCAAGCATTCCCTTTTCGGTTGCAGCAAGGTTGCCGCCGATCTGCTGGTACAGGAGTATGGCCGTTATTTCGGAATGAAAACCGTCTGTTTCCGGGGTGGCTGCCTGACCGGCCCGGCCCATGCTGGCGCGGAACTGCACGGGTTCCTTTCCTACCTCATGAAATGCACGGCTGAAGGCAGGGCTTACCGGGTGTTTGGTTACAAGGGCAAGCAGGTGCGGGACAATATTCACAGTCATGATCTGGTGAATGCGTTCTGGAGCTTTTACCAACAACCGAAAAGTGGTGCGGTATATAACATCGGCGGCAGCCGTCACAGCAATTGCTCGATGCTGGAGGCGATTGATCTTTGCGAACGGATCAGTGGACGGAACCTGGACTGGACTTACGTGGAAGAAAACCGCTCCGGAGATCACATCTGGTGGGTAAGCGATGTCCAGCGATTCCAGAAGGATTACCCCGCGTGGAGTTACCGCTACGACCTGCGGGGGATATTGGAGGAAATTTATCAGGCATGCCTGGGATGACTGAAAGCATGAACACCACTGCGTCCAACTCTGCCGGAGTGGCATCGCCGGAAGCGCCTCCCGCAAGCGTGCCGAAGCTCACACTCCTTTCCATCGTCATACCCGCAAGGGATGAAGAAGGATGCATCGCCTCGACTGTCCAGCATTTGCACCTGGAGCTGTCACTGAACAAAGTCCCTCATAACATCCTGGTAGTGGATGACGGCAGCAAGGACCGGACTTGGGAGATATTGACCGAACTGGCGCAGAAGATGCCTGAATTGCAACCTGTACAAAATCTCGAACTTCACGGTTTTGGCCGTGCCATCATCAAGGGGCTGGATATGATGAAGGGTGATGCGGTGGTGATCATGATGGCCGATGAATCGGATGATTGCCGGGATGTGGTGCGCTATTGGCAAAAACTCAATGAAGGATGGGACTGCGTTTTCGGCAGCCGTTTCATGAAAGGCGGCGGAGTCATTGATTACCCTTGGTTAAAACTGCGGATCAACCGGCTGGCGAATTCCTTTATCCGCATCCTCTTCGGCACCAAGCTCAACGATACGACCAATGCATTCAAGGCATATCGAAAAACAGTGATCGATGGGTGCCGCCCATATCTGTCACCGCATTTCAATTTGACCGTGGAACTGCCGCTGAAGGCGATGGTCAGAGGCTATACGTGGACGGTGATGCCCATCACCTGGCGCAACCGGCGTACGGGCGAAGCCAAGCTCAAGATCAAAGAGATGGGCAGTCGCTATCTCTTCATTTGCCTGTACGTGTGGTTGGAAAAATATTTCAGCCGGGGAGATTACCGAAAATCCAGGCCGGTAAAATGATAGTGCAGTTTTAAGGGAAGGTAAGGGTCTAACTTGGACTTAGGAAGAGAGATATAACCCCTTCATCCGTTTTTTTTGCAAAATGCAAAATTCAACCGCAGTTTCTTATCTGGCAGAAAGTCCATAAGTGATTGTGGCAATCGTCAGCGTCGCGCAGTGCAAGGACGCTTTCTTCCATTCATCCCAAGCACCCAGTGGCGTTGTGTTTTGTAACTATTTTGTTTTAAAATACTTACGTTCTTTTAAAAGGGGTGAAGACACTATTTTCTTGGTGTGACTGATAACCGTGCTAAGCTGAGTTGGATATGAGAGAGTTGCTGGACAGGTTTACACTCGATGCGATCAAGTTCGACTACCAAGTTTTGGCGGGGATGATTTTGATTTGGCTGGTCGTTTTGGCCTGCGTGGTCAGCAGTATTTTTCATCAAGGCGGCACCCGCGGCCGTCGAATTGCTTGGATTTGTGTGGTGACATTTGTGCCGATCATCGGCGTTTTAATTTATTTACCCTTCTCTTTCCGGTTGGAGAATTACCCGGATTTATTCATCTGGCGTAAATCCAAAGGGGCACAATCCAAGGGGTAAACGGTTTTTACCTCAAAAAACGGGCTTAAACGGCTTTTTTTCCTAATTCTCAGTCTTTCAGCGACTTGTGAGGCTTTTTTCTGGACTGAACGGAAGTGATTGGCAATATATCGGCGGTTTTGGAAATCCAAAACCACAAGACACCAACAGTAAGATGTCATCACATTGTGATGGCGTCAAATTGTGCAGGGCATAATTTAGGCATCGGGCAAGCATAGCATACCATGCAGGCAGCCAAGAGAGACATCGCTGGCAAAAAGCGTACGCCGATTCGTGGTCGCAAGATGCAAAGCGTCTTGGGATTGGGAGTGGCGTTCACGTTGTCAGGATTAGCAGCTTCAGCGGAAGCGCAGGAGCAATCCCGCCCGGAATTCACTGCGGCTAATGACCGGTTGCAAACAGGCAATGCGCCTGATGCGGCAGCAGCCGCTTTGGGGGGAGAGCTGACAGCATCCAAGGTGATTGCCGACCCCGGTGCGCCGTACGAGAATCTATTCCAAAATTTCGGTGTAAATCTTGGGGTGACGCCAAAATTTGGTGCCGCACAAACCTACTTCAAAACCGGACCGCTGAATTTGGGCATGGGGGCTGACACCCCGATCAAAAGGGGGTTTCAACCGGATACGGCAGAACTCAAGATCGGTAATTTTTATCTCGACCTCGACTACCTCTCGGCCAGCCTGTTATACACAGATAACGCCAATCTTAGTGAGACGAACCGCCGCGATGATGTCCTTAGCGCGGTGACTTTGGGCATCAGTGCTTTGTATCAGTTGACTGAGGGGCTTCAAATCGGTGTGAGCGGTGCGGTTATTTGGTTGCCGTTGGAAAACCGCATCGGTCTGGCCGGTTTCGGTCTCATTGATCCGTTCGCGCGCTTTGCGTTAGATGGGCAACCTCTGTTCCAGGCCGGCATCTCCTACGATATGATTTTGGGCGGATGGGACATCCGCCTGTTTGATGAGTTCCGGGCCAATAACCGTTCCATTTACGGTTATGGTGATTCTGGCTTCATCGATTTGTATGATGGTGAAACGTTTGATTCGCAGGGGGATGATCGCGTTCGTAATCAACAAGTCTATTACGCTCCCAACAATAATCCGCAGGCTGTGAACCAGCCGAACACGCAGACCACGCGATTTGATGCGGATAACACGGATTTGAGCAATACGGTAGGCGTCATTGCGACCCGGTCACTTCCCACTGAGACGCGTGCCTCGTTAGCTTATTACCATCAAAACTTCTGGGACCTGTCCAGTAACAATCTCCCTGGTGCTGCGCAGGTCGATTCCTTGGATTCATTTATCGCCCGTTTGGATTCAGAGCGAGAGAATCTGCGGTTCAAACCTTATTCGCAGTATACGGCTACGAAAAACAACCTGCAGGATGGTTGGGATCAAACAGTAACCGTGGGTCTGCGCGGACCCATTACTGAAAACATGTTCTTCGATGGCAACATCGGCTACGTTTTCAGCGGCAACACGGATAACACCTCGTTGATCTGGCTCCTGCGGTTGACTCACGAGATCAACCCGACAACGGTTCATATGGTTGATTACAGCCGCGTGCTGACCCAGCCAGATCGTTTCCTGACGCAGAATTACTCCTACCAGATAGCCAAGATACTTGGGCCTTATCTGTCATCTAGTGCTTACGTCCGGCGTCTTGAGGCGGAAGATTTGGATAACAGCAACAGCCTGTTCACTTTGGATCAAGCAGGTGCTTACCTTCGTTATGACTTGGGCGAACATGGTCAGGCGCAGATTCAAGCGTTCTATTCCAAGTACGACTTCGCCTCCGCCGCCTTCAATGACTACGAGCTATACACGCTGCGTTTCCTCTACTCGCGGCAGATCTCGGCCACGGTCTACGGGGATTTCATGTATCAGTTCGAGAAGCGTGAATCGACTGCTGCCGGGGATAGCTACTACGAAAATCTCGTAGCCCTGCGTCTGACGAAGTATTTCTAAGCGCTCTTTTTCTTCTTAGAGTGCCCTCCATACTGGGTCAGTATGTCTGCATGACGGTCATACTGATGCAACACTGCGATGGGACTTCCGTCCTGATTCAAAATCTCGTTGTTGCTGCTCCGGATGATTTCCTCCGCCTTGATTCCGCCCAAGTGTACAACCGGTCCATGCAGATTTTCCAGCATGCGTAATCCCGGGATGCGTCCCTCCCAAATGAGGCGGTTGTGAATCGCTGAATCCAAACCGAACCGAAACGGTTCAGCAGTTTTGTTCACCAGTAGGAATTTCACGAACTCGCGGAAATAGGTCTTCATCTTCTCCGTCGGTCCCATAGTGATGGCACAGCAGCTTATGCGATCTTTGAAATGCTTCTGTGCGTAATCCTTTCCGAAGGCTTTGGTGATCCAATCACGATAGTTTTTATCAGTTTCCATCGTGAAACGAGGATGCTCCCAGAAGGATGTCACTTCACCGCCATCATCGAAGCTGAACGGATCACGTTGGAAAACCACATCCCGTACATCGGTAAGCATGATGCGTCCGTATTCGGAAAGCTGTCCTCGTTGCAACAGTTCATCGGTCAGCAGAAAACGGATGTTCACCACATGATACAAACGTCTGCCCAATGCCGTGATGGATTGTTCAGAGCCAGGCAGCAGTTGCAAAGTTCTCTGCGTGAGAGAAAGCGCCGAGCCGATTTTTCCTTCCCCGTTCAGCTTCCGATCATGCAACGGATGGCGTGGATAACGTTGTTTGAACGCAATGAGTTTTACTCCGCGTTTCTTCAATTCGTTCAGCGTTTCCTCGCTCGTGCGATCATGAAAAAGAAGCACATCACCGGCATACCCAGTGGCCGCCAGCGTATCAAAAAACGGCCGTAATGCGGCAAAGTCATAGCCGCTCACCAGACCGATGATCAGATTCTTCATCTTCAAAAAAACTAGCTGCCCTTGGTATGATTGGCGATGAGTTTGGAAGTCTTCTTCACGAAAACCATGTCCACCTGCCACAACGCGTCATCCAGCGGGCGACGCATCAGATTGCAGACTTCGTAAGGCACGAAACCGCGTTCATCCATGAACCGCACCGTCTCGGGCATCAGGGGCGCGCCTTTGATGATAGGCAAGAGTGATACCTCAAGCAGCACGAGTTCAGAGATGGCCAAGGCATTGGTCGCTCCGCGCAACACTTCGAGTTCATAGCCCTGCACATCGATCTTCAACAGGTCGATGCTCTTGATGTTGTGCTTCTCCACCAAGAGATCCACCGTGGTCATGGAACGCGTCACCTTTTTGCGGTTGGCATCGCATTGCTCATAAAGCACAGAAGAACCGGTCTCCATCTCGTAGAATTCCACCGTGTCATTGGGGCTGGCGCCTACGAGCGTGATGGCATAATCGACCTGTCCGTTATTACGGTCCACTACCGTGCGGAGCAGCGGCTCTTTTGTCGGCTGGCCTTCCACCATGAGCGATCGGGCGTTCGGGAATATGCGAATGACCTCTTCTGTCCATTCACCCTCGTAAGCGCCCACATCGATGATTTGGTTCAGCTCATGGCCGCAGCGTTTGATGTTCTGCAAGGTCCACTTCATGTTGGTCATGTTGTAGAACCAGTTCGCCCGCTGCCGTTCCTTCGGGTTCAGGATGGCGATGATGTAATGCAACACGAACAGCTTGAGCTTGCTGGGAAGCAGGCTGCGGCCGAGTTGCAACAAGGTTCGTTTAATGGCCTTCATGGTGTCTTAACGATTCCACTGCGTAGTGGAATACGCATTTAGCAGATTAACGGCTTTTGTTCTCAAGAAATTTCTGCGCGGCCCCGATCACGGCCGCAGCTGAGATGGCATCCATACATTTCAGGCCGTAAGGGCAGGGTGTCCGCAACCAGCACGGGGCACATTCCACCGGTGTATAGAACGGGATGTTATTCGGATAAGGAAAATTCTCTGGTGAGGTGTATCCGCCAAAGACGATTATCGCCGGTGTTTTAAATCCTGCAGCCATGTGCATGCCGCCCGATTCTGCGCCTAAGTAGAGCTTCGCCTTGCTGATCAGGAAGGCCAAGTCAGTGAGAGTGGTTCGGCCAGCCAAAGAGAGGAAATTGGGACCAGACAGATTCAATATCGGTTTGGTTCCCGCTTCGATCACCAGATGGTCTTTGCTGAGAGCTTGTGCCACAGCCTGCCACCGTTCGAGTGGCCAGGTTTTATTCGGCGTCCAATTGCTTGTCTCCGTCTGAATGACGATATAAGGACGTTTTTGTGCCGCCAGCTCTGCTGTAAGCCAGGGAGAGGGTGTGACTTCTGGGGGGGCGGGACGAAAATCATCCGCATCCAAGCCTACACGTTCGCAGATGAGACGAAAGACATTGCGATTGCTCGGTACTTGATAGCGATAGCTTAGCTCCAGAGAGTCGCGTTTGTTTTCATCTTTGGCCGGGACTACCGAAGAGAGCAAAGGATGTCCTTGCCAGAAATCCATGTACCGAGTGACGAACGTGATTCGACAGGTTGGGTTTGCGATCTTGATGGCACGAATGACACCACTCGCCAGCAGTTCATCCCCGATTCCGCCACCGGGTGAACGAATCTTCAGCGTATTGCGCTGATAGGGTTTGCCCAACGGCCAACGAAGATGCCGGTATGCGGCAGGATGAACCCGCCGGATGAAAAGCGCACAACGCTGGTCAACTGCCTGAACAGCTCCGCGCAAATCTTTTAGAATGGCTTGGAAACGGCTCACAGCTCAATGCGGGCGAACCTTTTTGGCTTCTGCCGGTTTGCTTCCCGGAGTCACGGCTTTCACCAGTGATTTGAACATGGCCACTAGTGGGCGAGAAGAGGGCTGGTAACGCCATGACTTGAGGAACAGAGGCACAGCTGATAAGGCGCTTTCTTGAGCAGTGTAATAAGCATAATCAAAAAAATGTTCGGCCACCATTTTTCGATATCGCGCATGTTCAGGCTCTGGCAGCCGGTCATTGATATGTTTGTAGATGCATTCCAAACCACACGCTTCACGGCGGGCAGCAGCCACAACGGTTGCATGGACTGAAATGTTGTCCCCTTGAAGCGGCTTCGTCCAGGTGGGCCGTGAGCTAAAGGCGCACGTCGCATTATGGTTCAGCGTGATCTCGCTTAAGAGAAGCAGGTCCTCCAAAGTCCAACGCGCCACTTCCAGATTCCAGCGGGCCATCTTGTCTTTGCGCATCACCATGGCCGTGGAAGGGGCAGGGCGATGGATGACGATCAATTCTCGCGTCCTCTCGGCTGACAGATGACAAAATCCATCCGCATCTGGTGAGGTGGAAACCGGCGGCATGTAGGAAGTATCCTTGAACCGGTCGGCGGCCAGTAATTGGCCTTGCTCATCCACCTCGCGCCAATTCGCAAAATAGATGGGTACTTGGTACCGTTGAATGGCGGTCATCGCGCGCGCCAGATGATTTTCGTCCCAGTAATCATCGGAATCGAGTGTGGCCACGTAATCACCACGCGCACGGTCGAGACCGTGATTGCGGGCAGCAGACTGGCGTTGATTCTCCTGCCAGTAGTATTCGATATCTGTGCGTTTCTCGAGCAACTCGCGAGTCTTATCCTTGGAGCCGTCATCAATGACGATGATCTGCTTGTTCGGATAAGTCTGGCGCAGCGCGGAATCGATTGCGCGCATGACCGTGCGTTCCCGATTGTAAGTCGGGATGATCACCGAAACGAGCGGCAGATTGGAAAGGGAGACAGACATGTGACTAGCGTGTGCTGCCTTGCTTTTGCATGAGCTGTTTGAAAAGCGTCACATACCGCTCTCCTTGCAGGGCGAGCGGATATTCTTTTTCCGTTTTGCTCCGGCAAGCGGCCCGGAGATCTGTACCAGAACTCAAAGCGGTCAACGCGCGTTGCAGACATTCGGTGAAACCTTCCACTGAAACATTAGGATTCAACCATCCGGTAACACCATCGGTGACCATGTCAGGCATGCCGCCGATGTGGAAGCCAACGACAGGTGTGCCGCAAGCCATGGCTTCCAGCACAGTATTAGGCAGATTGTCCTCGGTGGCGGGATGCAGCATCAGGTCGGCTGCTGAATACAGAATGGATTGCAGCACTTCACTGCTGATGAAGCCCATGTGCTGAATCGTCACGCCCGGAAGGTCGAGCTTCGGCGGTTCATGGCCCATGGTCAGCAGCGTGATTTTTTTATCCGACATCTGCTTCAAGGCACCGAGCGCGAAGCGTGCGCCTTTGCGCTCTTCGCCCAAGTTGGTGGCTGGCAGCAGGAGAACGGGTCCTTGAGCTTTAATGCCGAGGGATTCACGCGCCGACGCACGATCTACCGGACGAAAGGTGTTCAGGTTCAGCCCGTAGGGAATGTGGATGACTTGATGATCACGCCACGCGCCGCGCAATGCCTCCTTTTGCATCCAGACGGAAGGCGTGATGCAAGTGAGGTGCGGGCGGTCTTTCAAGAACTGAAGCTTACGCTGAAATATGGGACCGATCTCTGCGGGAGGCACGTGCTTATGGACGCCAGGACATAATTTCTCCGTGGCGCACGCAGCATCACAACCAGCGGTGAACTTGTTGCAGTAAAATGCGTAAGTGCAAGCACCGGTAAAGCTCCACATGTCGTGCAGAGTCCATGCTTGCGGCAGGTGGGCAGGGATGGCTTCAAGGATGCCCATGTCCCAGCCAGTCGTGAACGTAGTGTGGATGTTCACCACATCCGGTTGGGTCTTGGCGATCAGCTTCTTGAGCTTGCGGATACTGAGATTCTGCAGAAGCTGATTCTGCGGGCGTTCCGGCAAAAGTTTGATCAGTGACGTGATCGCTTCCCCCGAAGCGGACAGATGCGAAAGCAGAGGATGCGAGACCCAGGGCGTACGTTTGTTCTGCGCGTACGCATAAGTGCGATGCACCTCGGCTCCAACGGCCAGCAGGCCATGCGCCAGCCGCGTGGTGGAGATGGCTCCACCATGCGAAGATTCTGTGTCTGATAAGATGAGTATGCGCATGATTGGCTTTGGCGCTCGCAATCCAGTGATGAGGCTTAAATTTTCTCTGTGATGACCGGAGGGATCCAGCGGGCCACCCGTTTGTTGAACTTCCGTTTCTTATCCCAAGCGAGCCACTCACTGAACTTGGGACCGATCAGGTTCTGCCGTTCCAGTTCGGCGATGACGAAAGGATGAAAATTGCGCATGCAGGGCAACAGCACGGCGGGAGGACATTGTCGGATCAGTTCATCGATCTCTTTTCTGATGTCCACCCCCATATGATTACACAAGGCGATGACGTGCTTGGTGGTGCCAGTCACGTAAGGCTCCCGCATCGCTTCACTGAAGCGCTTGCCATCCTGTTGCTGATGATGACGGATGCAGACCAGCGGTTCCGGGCTGAAAGTGATGCCGCCATAACGCGCGATTTCAGCCGCCACCAAACGGTCACAATCGTAAGGATTGTAGAACTCCGTCAGCAGGGTGAAACAACGGTTCAAAGTCTCCCTTTTCCACAGCCCGGTCGAGAGGTGGATAGGGGTGCAAGGCAGAGAACCCAGTGCCAGTTGCTTCGGACTCAGATTCCACGGAGCGGTCACAGCCGGAAACCCGGAACCAAACCAGAGAGCGTAATTCTTGGCAGACGAATATTCGCAAATGGTTTCGGAAGTGTAGAAATTCCAATCGCAGAAAAACGCTTCGGTGCCATAAGTCTTCAGGCTGTCGTAAGCCCGCTGCAAATAGCCAGGAAACCACCAGTCATCATCATGAAGCGTGGCGACATAGTCCGCGCTCGCCTGACCGTAAAGGTTCATGCTTCGGGCTGGATGAGGCTGGGCTGGGTCCAGATACTCATACTTGATCCGGGCATCACCAAAACTTTCGCAGACGGCCTGTGAATCACGGTTCTGCCCGTTCTCCGAGACGATGATCTCCTTGATGAGATGACCGCCCGTCTGATTCAGGACGGAGGCGATGGCCACCTTCAAGAGTTTCGGCCGGTTGGCCGTTGGCATGATGACGCTTACCATGATGCAGCGAGAATATCTGAGGTAACCCGTTTAAGGTTGCAGCCCCAGTGATTTCGGATGGAGACCGGTGATCATCTCTTCGCGCAACACTTCACGAGGAAGCAAAGGAGAAAGATCTTCCAAAGGCGGTGAAACCAATGTCCCATCCTTTTGCACGGCAAGCGAAAGCTTGGGATGAAAATATTGTTCCGGATGCATGAAGACCTCGACGATGCACGGGCCTTGATGCGCTTGAACCTCGGGCAATACCTTGTCGAAATCTTCCCACGTACGGATCTGCCATGCAGGAAAGCCGAACACAGCCGCCAGCTTGCTGAAATCAGGGCAGCTCACACCGGATTTGCGGTCCGTGCCGGAATAACGGCCTTTGAGGATCGCCTTCTGCGTGTGCTTGATCATCAGGTAACCGTCGTTGTTGAAGATGAACAGTTTGATGGGCAACTGATGATGCGCCATGGTCTGCAATTCCTGCAGGTTCATCATTATGCCGCCATCGCAGTTGAGGCACATGACCTCACCGCGATTAAGTGCGAATGAAGCACCGATGGCACCGGGCAGGCCGAAGCCCATTTCGCCCAGACCTTGCGAAGTGAGCAACCGTTGCGGCGGCGTGATGGAAAGCGCCTGATGACCGCTGAGCAAGGCGGTGCCCATGTCCGTAACGATCACCTGGTCCGGTTTGAAGTGCGGACGCAGCTTGGCCATGAACGGATAGGAATTGATGAAGCCTTCCTTGTCTTCGTGTTCTGGCCCGATCCAAGGGAACTTCCGGCAGGTGTTCTGGCATCTTTGCACCCATTGTGTCTGCTCGGTTGTAGGAGCAGGTGGGTTGCTGGCGAGAACGGTTCGGATGAAATCGCCCGCATCAGCGCACACGTTGTGATTAAAGCGGCTCGGATACTTCTTGAGTTCCGTAGGATCGATATCAACGACCGTGATGGTCGAAGCGTCGCGGGCAAATTCAGAGATCTCGTAACCTACCTGCAAAATCGCCATGCGTGTGCCGATCGCGAGCACGTAATCGCTGTTCTGCAGAATAAGGTTGGCCGCACGCTGGCCATAAGCACCAGCACGCCCGACGATCAATGGATGTTCCGAGGGCAGCAGGTCAATGGCTGACCACGTGACCAACGCGGGAATGCCTAGCTGATCCACCATCTTGCGCACGTCTTCCACAGCATCTGCCATACGCACACCGACACCGAGCCAGAGCAGGGGACGTTTGGCGCTACGCAAAGCCGTGAGAGCCTTAGTCACTTCCTGTTGCAAGGCTGCTCCGGACAGTGTTGCCGGGGCTGACTTTTCTTCTGCTTCCGGTGTGAAGTGAGGGAGAGTATCCTCTTCCACCATGGCTCCCTGCACATTCATCGGAAAATCCACCCAACAAGGCCCAGGACGGCCAGTGGTGGCGTAGTGCCAGGCTTTCTCCAGTTCAAAAAGAACTTGTTGCGGGTCCATGACACGGCTCGCGTATTTGGTCATTTTGCTGACCGCGAACGGGCTGTCATAACCTTGGATGCCATACATGCGCAGATCATGATCCGGCGTGATATAACGGGCGTTTTCCTGACCGGAAAGGATCAGGCAGGGGATCGAGTCCGCCCAGGCAGAAAGCACGCCGGTGATGGCATTGCTGGAACCGGCACCTGCGGTCACAAGCGCGAAGGTGGGTTTGCCCGTGATTTTCCAATAAGTTTGCACCGCCATCGTGCAAGCCTGCTCATGATGGTTGCAGATCAGCTCGATGTTCGACTTGTTAAAGATGGAATCGAAAATGTGGGCATTGGCAGAGCCGATGATGCCGAAGGCATGAGTGATGCCTTTTTCATCAAAAAAACGGGCGATCAAATCGCTGACTTTAATTTTCATATCGATTGGATGTGGCGATTCCAGGTGATCGTGCGCTGAATGGCGTCAGCCAAGGGCACCGTCACAGTCACGGAAAGTTCTTTCTTGGCGCGTTCGACTGAGGGAACCAGCCGCGTACGGTCATGGCCCGCCTGTCCCAAACGGGTGCGGATCTCGGGTGGAGGTGAGAAATGGCGGGTGATCAAGTGGGCGAGTGAACCGAGGTCGATAGGTTCAGGGCTGCCAACATTATACACCTGGCGCAGACGTCCTAGGGCCAGCGCGGATAAGACCCAGAAAGCAAAATCGCTGGCGTACATGATACTGCGAATGGTAGCGCCATCGCCCATGATGCGAATGGGGCCGCCATTGAAGCTGTCCCGCATGAAATCCGTGACCGCCCAGGGCAATTGCAATGATTGATAAGGGCCGACAAACGCGAACGGACGCAAGGTGACGATAGGCAACTTGCTTTCACTCAAAGCGCATTGTGCGGCCACTTCAGCAAAACGTTTCGATTCGGCGTAAGCGACGTTCACATCGTCGCAACGCAAGGCACCGCTGTAGGTTTCATCGATGCAAGGCATGTCCCAAGGCTGGGAACCGTAGACCAAGCCGGAACTGAGGATGACGATCTTCTCCAAGTCCTCCTGGAGATTGGCAGCGCGCAGCAAACGCATGAGGCCAAGACCATTGGTTTCTGCGACGGCATTTGGCTGGGACGCGAGCAGACGACGGTCTGTCAGGGCGGCGGCGTGGATGATATAACGGACATCGCGCGGCAGTTCGGTGAAGTGACGGATATCGCCCTCAGTCAGCTTGAGCCACGATTGTTGTCCCAGCTGCGGCCAGCGGCTGGCGAGTGATTTGGCATTCCGGCTGAAGGCCGTGACCTTGATGCCGAAACTGTGCTTCTCATTCAGCACGTTAATCAGTTCCAGCAACCATGTGCCCAGGAAACCGGTGCCGCCCGTGATGAAGATGTGCTGGTTGCGCAGAGCTTGCAGATTCTGCGTGCGGCCTTCGATCACCGCTTCCGCGTCAGCCCGGACTAATGCGATTGCTGGGTTCATAGTTTACTTGGGCGCAATTTTCTTTTGGGCGAGTTCAGAGGCGACTTCCAGAATCAGATCTTCCTGGCCGCCGACCACTTTTCGCCGCCCTAATTCAAAGAAGACGTCACGTGGGTCGACACCTAATTGCGTGGCGGCGCGCTGAACAGGTTTCGCAAAGCCGGAGAACACGCCCGCCAAACCGCTGACGATGGTGATGGCGTTAGAATCGGGCAAAGAGCCAGCGAAGAGCTTTGCGGCGATCTCGGCGGCGTCGAGGGCCTTGTAGAGGTCCAGACGTACGGGATAGTCCTGCTGCTTAAGCACCGCGGCGAGAAGCTCCAGCGGAGCATTACCTGCACCCGCGCCGAAGCCTTTGGCGGTGCCATCGATGATGCGTGCGCCTGCTTCTAGGGCCGCAAGTGAGTTGGCGATGGACAGGCCCAGATTGTCGTGCGCGTGGAAACCCACGGGCACTTCCAGTTTCTCGACGAGCAAACCAACTTTCTCGGTCACCGCAGTGGGGAAGTATGCTCCGGCGGAATCCATGAGCACGATGCCTTGAGCCCCATAGCTCTGCATTTTCTTGGCTTCTTCAAGCAGCACATCGGCTGTGACCATGTGGCTCATCATGAGCACGCCCCATGTCTCGCGACCGACGGAGCGGACGTAGCTGATGTGACGCTGGGTGATGTCCGCTTCCGTGCAATGACAACCGATGCGGAACAAATCCACGCCGCAGTCCAAGGCATTGACGATCTCGCGCTTGATGGTGGCGAAACCGGGAATCACATGGACGCTGAGCTTGGTATTGTTGAGGCACGCTTTGGCTGCACGAAGCATGTCGCCTTCGGGGACGAGGCTTTCGCCTACTTGCAATGAAGAAGCTCCGAGGCCGTTGCCGTGGCCGACTTCGAGAAAGGAAAAACCGGCGGCTTCTGCGGCTGTCGCATAGGCGCGCACTTGCTCCAGCGTGATCTTGTGGCTGTAAGCATGGGAGCCATCACGCAGGGTGGCATCGCAGACTGTGATGTCGGGTTTGGCGGTCATGCGTCAGGAAAGTTTTCTTTGTGAGTACGCTTCGGCAAAAGCGATGGCAGCACAGTTGATGATATCCAGATTGCCTGCGTATTTCGGAAGATAATCGCCCAAACCATCCACCCTGACCATCGTTATCAAACGGTTTCCTTCGATGATCGGGTCGAGGATCAGTTGGTAACCGGGGACGTATTGACGGATCAATGCCACCATTTCCGAAACCTTCTGGCGCGTAGCGGCCAAGTCAGGCTTGGATATTTTCGCCATCACCGTGGTCTGCATATGCACGCACGGGCTGGCGGGATTAAGATTTAAGATGGCCTTGGTGTGATTGCAGGAGGAGAACATCTGTATGCCCGATTCGGTGGTCATCAGATATTCGTCCAGATTGATACGGGTGGCTGGACCGGCACTCCGTGAGGCGATGCTGGAGACGGTCTCGATATATTCCACGCTCTGGTTCGCACTGGCGATGGCGCAGGCGAGAGGGATCGAAGCCTGACCGCCACAGGTCACCATGTTCACATTCGGCTCGTTCAGACACTCGTTGAGATTCACGGCCGGAACGCACATGCGACCTACTTTGGCGGGAGTCAGATCGACGGCTACGATGCCTGCTTCCTGAAAGAGCGGTGCGTTTTTGTAATGATGTTCTGCGCTGGTGGCATCGAATACCAAGGCGATCTCTTTTTTGAGATCGAGGATGCTGTCGATGCCTTTGGCAGAGACAGGAACGTTCAGCATGCTGGCCTTGGTCATGCCGGGAGAGGAGAGGTTGCGACCGGCGAAGACGCGACATTCCAGCAGGGGAGAGCGCAGCACCTTCAACAGCAGGTCCGTGCCGATATTGCCGGTTCCTAAGATCGCGATGGGCAGTTTGGCCATACAGCTTGCTTGTTCAGCATCAATTCCGTTTTATCCATGCCACAGTCCGTTGCAGCGCATCATCCAGACTTGTTTCCGCATTCAAATGTAGTTGTGACCGGGCTTTGCCAGTGGCGGGCACGTAACGCTCCGGCAAGCTGCCAGCCCGAGGCTGGCCGGCGATGACGACCGGTGAACCGGGAGAGAACTGGTTTTGTATCTTTCGCGCCAGTTCACCGATGGAGAGATCGTTTTCCGCACCTACATTATACGCTTGGAAAGCCTCGCCACGAAACAGGATGGTCCAAAGCCAAATGGCAAGATCCGCTGCGTAGAGGTAAGAGCGCATCGGCGTGCCATCACCGAGGATATGGATTTTTTCACCCGCCAACGCGTTTCTCAAGAAGTTGCCGATGGCGTAGTGAGAATCCAAGGGCAGGTAAGGACCCACGAAAGCGAAACAGCGGGCTACTTTGACTTCGAAGCCATATTGCCGCCCATGAAGCACGCTCAAGTGTTCGGACAGGCGTTTGCCTTCTCCATAGGCGGAGAGGGCGTTCATGGTGTCAGGAGCGCCGGTATAGCTTTCGGGAACGTGGGTGAGGTCTTTGGGTTGTGGTCCATAGACTGCCCCGGAACTGGTCAGGAGAAATTTTTTAGCACCTGCATGGCGGGCAAATTCCAAAGCCCGTTGCGTGCCATCCACAATCGTTTCCAACATCAGCAAAGGCTGTTCAGCATTCAGCTTGGCACTGGCTTCGGTGGCCGCGTGGATGACGTGGGAGAAATTTCCGGCGGGAAATTCAAAGTCCCGAATATCTCCCGTGACAAAAGAGATCGCCGGATGGTTCAGCAGATGCGGAGCTTTGGCAGCCAGTGCCTGCGGATTGCGACTGAGCACTACGGCATGGGCGTCGAGCTTCAGGGTGTCATTCGCCCACGCAAAACTTTCCAATAACCAGCAGCCAAAGAAGCCGGTTCCTCCGGTGATGAAAATACGCTGGCCACGCAGCTCCTCCCACAACCCTTGGGTGTGGTGCATTACATGATCCAGATCTTTGGCCAGCGGGTTGCTCATTTACGGCTATGGCAGTAATCGCGAATGACTTTGACCATGTGATCCAGCATGGCCTTGGACAGGCCCGGGTAAGTGCCCAGGAAGATGGCTTGGTTCATGATCTGATCAGCACCGGGGAGTTCTCCGATGGTGCGGAAAGCACTGGGCCGGTCTTTCTTCAACTGCACGAAAACGGGCTGGCGAAGCAGATTGCCGCCAAAGAGCATGCGGTTGCCGATCTTTTGTGAATCGAGATGACGGCCTAATTCCGTGTGCGTGAAAGGCGCGCCGGGCTTGACGCGGATCATGAAGCCGAACCACGAGCAATCTGTGCGGCAGCCGGTGTTATCCCAAGTGAAACCTTGCGACGTCCAGCCGGTGGCGTGAGTAGGCAGCGAGAAATCGAAAAACTCTGACAAGTCCGCCAATCCAGCGCGGAGGTGTTCCCAATTCGTTTTGCGCGCCTCGACAAAGGCGGCGAGTTTCTTCAATTGCTGACGCCCGATGGCAGCCTGCGGGTCTAGCGGCTTCAAATTGTAGCCGAGGTGGCTGTAGATATATTTGTGGTCGTAGCCTTTGGGCAGTTCGCCGAGCTGCCAGTCGAAACGCTTGTTGCAGGTATTGTCTTTGCCGCTGGCGCACCAGCAGTCGCGACCCCAATCACGAAAGCTCTCGGCATAAGTTTTCAGAGGAGGACGGGAGACGATGTTCACGGCGCCACCTTCACCCATGGTGAGGTGGTGCGGGGGATAAAAAGATTGTGTCGAGATGTCACCCCAAGTGCCGGTGTAGCGGGTGATGTGCGTGCCGTTTTCCGGGATGCCGGGAGAATTGCTGGTGATGCCGAGAGCTTTGGCGCGTTCGATCGGCATGGAGTAGGTGCAGCCGAGGGCATCGCAATTATCCTCGATCAACCACAGATCATGTTTGCGGCAGAATTCGAGGACGGCACCGAGATCAAAAGGATTGCCCAAGGTGTGGGCCATCATGACCGCTTTCGTTTTGCCGGGGCTGTAGGCGCGTTCCAACTGATCCACCTGCGCGTTGCCCGTAGCCGGATCGTTATCCATGAACACGGGGATGGCACCGTATTGGACGATAGGAGCGACGGTGGTCGGGAATCCTGCGGCTACGGTAATGACTTCATCACCGGGCAGGATACGCTTATGCGGCGGTAGCTTGTGGCTGGTTAGAGCAGAAAATGCTACCAGATTCGCTGAAGAACCGGAGTTGACGAGCAGCGAGTGTTTGACGCCCAGATAAGAGGCGAGTTCTTTTTCAAAGGCTTCGCCTTCCGGTCCCAAGGTCAGCCAGAAATCCAACGTGCTGCCGACAGCGGCTTCCACTTCGTCTTCCGTGAAGACGCGGCCTGCGTAGGGGATGGTGGTTTTTCCGGGAGTGAACTCGTTGGCGTTTTCAGCGCCGGGACGGTTCGCGCGATGGACCATGGCGGAGTATTCGCGGGTGAGGCGTAATATCTCAGCTTTTAACTCAGCAGGGGTTGGCATGATGCGTTTAAGATTTGGCCCACTCGATCTGGCGCTCAGCGGCTTGCTGAGCGTAGTTTTGGATCTGGGCGAGAGTCAGTTCCCGGGCACTATTCGAGTTGTTAGATTCGGTGACGGTGCGATACCACTGGGCGGTACGGGCGACGGTTTCAGAGAAGTTCCACACCGGTTGCCAGCCCAACAGGCCATGCGCCTTGTCCGTGGTCAGATGCAGCAACTTGGCTTCGTGCGCGGCTTTGGGATCGCTCTTGTCCGTCCAGGTGCCGGGCCAATGCTTCAACAATTCTTCCACCAGTGATTTAACATTCTGGTTGGAGCTGTTGGTGGGGCCGAAATTAAAAGCGGAAGAATAGTATGAACCGTCGAAGCGGCCCAACTGCGGATTCGCCAGCAATGCGCCGAGCCACAGGTAACCGCTCAAAGGTTCCAGCACATGTTGCCAGGGACGCGTGGCCACTTTGTTGCGGACAGGGATGGCTTCACCCTTTTGCAGAGAACGGACGCAGTCAGGGATGATACGGTCCTTGGCCCAATCTCCACCACCGATGACATTCCCCGCGCGCGCGCTGGCGATCTTCACCGGATGATTGACGAAGAAAGAACGACGCCAAGAACTGATGGCCAGTTCAGCAGCAGCTTTGCTGGAGCTGTAGGGATCGAATCCACCCAAGGCATCTTCTTCGCGATAGCCATGGACCCATTCACGATTCTCGTAGCATTTATCCGTGGTGATGAAGACGGCGGCACAGGACTTGCCCAAGTGACGAAGCGATTCGAGCACATTGACAGTGCCCATCACATTCACTTCGTAGGTATCCACCGGGGCGTCATAGGAATAACGGACCAGTGGCTGTGCGGCTAAGTGGAACACGAAATCCGGCTGCGTTTCGAATATGGATTTCTTAACGGCAGCAGCATCGCGGATGTCGTTGATCTCGTTCTCCAACCGGCCAGCGAGTTGCAGCTGATTGAAGAGGGCAGGGCCCGCGTCAGGCGCGAGGGAGTAGCCATGCACAATAGCACCCTGTGACAACAGCCATTCAGCCATCCAGGAACCTTTGAATCCTGTATGGCCGGAGAGCCAGACTTTTTTACCGTTATAGATGGAGCCGAACATCACCAGGTTTTCCAAGGAGCTTTGCCGCTGTTCCAGAGAGAGTTCAGGTATTGGTTTTCTTGATAAGTATCCATCGGCTGCCAGAAGCCATCATGCTTGTAGCTGTTGAGCTGACGGTCTTTTACCAAATCTGCGATCGGCTGACGCTCCAGCATGACATTGGGATCGTCAGGCAGATACTTGAACACGTCGTGCTGGCAAACCATGAAGCCGCCATTGATATACGCGTCTTCCATCTGCGGTTTTTCCGCGAAGCTATGGATGCTGCCATCATCGGCGATCTGCATCGCACCGAAGCGTCCGGCAGGATGAACGGCGGTGATGGTCAGATGCTTGCCTGATTTCTGATGGCACTGGATCGAAGCATTGACATCGATGTTCGATACTCCGTCGCCGTACGTGAGGAGAAATGGTTCGCCGGGGGCGAGATATTTTTGAATCTGGCGCACGCGGAAAGCAGTCATGGACTCTTGGCCGGTATCAGCCAAGGTCACACTCCAGTCTTCTTCACCGTGGCGGTCGTGATATTGGATGGCCGGATTGCGTCCGAGCTGGAGGGTGACATCGCAGGTGTTCCAATGATAATTACGGAAATAGTCTTTGATCATGTCGCCTTTGTAGCCGAGGCAAAGGATGAACTCCTTGTGCCCTTGCACGGCGTAGGTCTTCATGATGTGCCAGAGGATCGGACGATTGCCGATGGGCACCATGGGCTTGGGGCGGTATTCCGTCTCTTCACGGAGACGGGTGCCTTTACCACCGCAGAGGATGACTACTTTCATATTTTCTTAGTGGCTCAAAACTTCGGTGGACCAGGCCATCTTAGGACGGATGGAACCGATCCAAGGGCCGGAATATTCTTTGCGCATCTCGCCGCTATCATGGGCGATGAAGCTCAGCACGTTCTCGGCCTTTGCCAGGATCTTGGAATTGTTATGCACGAGAAATGCGCTGATGCCGTAGCTGCATTCATTTAGGAAATTCGCCGGGATGACGCAGCGGGTGCGGTAAGTGCCGATGGGCAGATTCTTATTAGCCCAAACATCTTCAATGGTGTTCACCGAAGGCATGTTGCCGGTCGCGAGGATGCAAGAGCCGAGATTGTCCAGCAGGTGGATGCTGCAGGAAACAGCTTCATTGCCAGTCTGACAGACGTAGTCAATCTCCACGACTGTCTCGCTGCCGGTCTTCACTTCGCTGGTGATCTTTTCATCGCTGAGCAAACGTACGGCGGTGATTTTGGCGATGTGATTTCCTGGAGCTTTCTCCAAGTCTTTCCACTTCATTTCTCCTTCGCGATTACCGAGTCCGGAGATGTAATGCTCGATCGCTTTGGAAACGGTGCCGTCCATGGAGACTTGGCCTGCGCTCATCACGATGCCGCGCGTGCAAAGTTTGCTCAAGCTGGCTAGTTGATGAGAGACGAACAGGACCGTGCGGCCCTCGTTGTTAGCCACGTTCTGCATTTTTCCGAGGCACTTCTCCTGGAAACGCACATCACCTACTGCGAGCACTTCATCTACGATCAAGATTTCGGGATCAAGGTGAGCAGCCACTGCAAAGGCCAGACGCACATACATGCCGCTGGAGTAGCGTTTGACCGGAGTATCGAGGAACTTCTCGATCTCGGCGAATGCGACGATTTCATCGAACTTCTTTTTGATCTCAGCCTGGCTCATACCGAGAATGGCACCGTTCAGGAAAACATTCTCGCGTCCGGTAAGTTCGGGATGAAAACCGGTGCCGACTTCCAGCAAGCTGGCGATGCGACCGCGGAGGCGAATCTCGCCAGTGGTGGGTTCGGTGATCTGGCTGAGAATCTTCAGCAACGTGGATTTGCCAGCGCCATTGCGACCGATGATGCCGACGACTTCGCCGGGATTGATATCGAAAGAAACATCACGCAATGCCCAAAATTCGGCAGGAGAAGTTGAGGGTTGCCCATTTTGGGCTCCTGACCCGCCCAAGAATTTCTTGGCCGTATACGCCAGTCGGTCGCGTAGAGTGTCATGACGAATGGTTTCGCCGAGTTCGTAACGCTTGCCGATATTACGAACGCTGATGATTGGATGGCTCATTCGTTAAATAACGTCAGCAAAGGTTTTCTCCGTGGTGCGGAAGTAATAAGCACCCGTGATCAGCAGTAGTCCCACAACTGCCACGCTGGCAGTCATACCAGGCCAATACGGCTCAAATTGTTCACCCAGAATGCACCAACGGAAGCCTTCCACAGCGCCCACCATGGGATTGAGTGTGTAAGCAAGCATAAGCCATTTCTGGGGAATAAGGCTGATGCTGAAAAACACGGGCGTCACATAAAGGCCCATGCGGGTAAGGAAGGGGACTACGTGTTTCACATCCCTATATTTGACATTCAAAGCGCTCAGCCACATGCCGACGGCCATGGCTGCCATGGTGGTGTAGAGGAAAAAGAAAGGCAAAAGCAGCAAGCGCGGAGTAAGTGCTGTTTGATGATACAACATCAGCAAGAACAAGAGAACGAGGGAGATAAGAAAATCGATCATGCCACTCATGACCGCGCTTCCGGGAATGATAAGGCGGGGAAAATAGACCTTGGTGATCATGTTCTGCGAAGCGATCAAGGAATTGCTGCTTTCCGTCATGGCATTGGAGAAATATTGCCAAGGAAGCAAGGCGGCGAAGGTGAGTAAAACGTAAGGCACGCCATTACTGGGTAAATTGGCAAGACGTCCAAAGACGACTGCGCCAATTGCCACAGTCAGAAGGGGTTGCAACACGGCCCAAGCCACACCCAAAAGAGTCTGCTTATAACGGATAAGCACATTGCGCCATGCAAGTTGCCAGAATAATTCGCGATAGCGCCAGAGTTCCGCCATATCAATGGCGGCCAAACCGCTGCGGGGACGGATAACTCGCTCAATGGCGGAGGCGTTGGGGGAGGATGCGGGCATGCTCAGAGGAGGCGGTTGATCAACGGGTTGTCAATGAGGCCTGACAGTTGGCGTTGGAACTTTCGTGCGCGTTCCAGTCTTTCCGTGACGGTCTTCATGGCGGCGGACTCGTTTTCAGAACTGATGTCGGATGTCTGGGCCAAACTTTGCTTGGCGTGAGTTTCAACCTGCTCAAGATGTCGGCCTGCCGTGTGCAGTTTTTTTTGTAAAGTTTCCAAGAAGCCGTCGCGAAAGATTTTTCGAAAGTCAGTTTCGGCTTCGTAAAAGTCTCGGCGATCACCTTTTACCCAGACTTTATGCACTGCAGCCCAGCGTTCCATCTGGCGGATGGTGATGCTGATGCTGGCTTTGCTGACGCCGAGTTGTGCTGCAATCTCTTCCAGGCAAATGGGTTCGGGGCTGAGGTAGAGGAGGGCGTAAATCTGTCCTACGAGGCGACCAAGCCCGAAAGACTGGGTGGTGGAGCCGCCCGCTTCAATAAACTTGCTGCGGGTATGCATCCAGTCGGGCTGTTTACTGTCTGTCTGCCTGGGCATTCGTTTAGAAAATTCTAAACGTTGTGTATGGTTTGTGCTGGTTGAGTGTCAAGTACTTTGAGTGAAGATGCGCAGATAAGGGCGGGCTGATTTGGAACAAGACAGCTAAGATACAACACTGCTCAATTTTTGCAAATTTCTACTTTACAGGAAGAAGGGAGTTTAGTTCCTTATAGCGCGTGACTTATCACCGGCCTAATGGCTTGGTGGAAACTGGGTTGAGGAATTGAACGTTTTTATACGCCATGAAACTAAATTATCGCTACGCGCTTAGTTTGTTTGCCGGACTTGTTCTTGCGACAAACGTTACTGCGCAATCTCAAAATGCATCTGACAAGGTCGATGGATGGCGTAAGGCTCGCGAGGAGTATTTGAGCCAGTTGCGCGCCAAGGAGCAGGTGGGTGGACGTCTGGACGGTCTCCAGAAGGAGCTTGATCGCCTGTCTGATCGCCGCGTGTTTTTGGAGCGCGAGTCTACTTATGTCCGTTCCAAGTCTGATACTGCTGCCAAGCAGTTGCAGCTTGCCAATTCCAACCAGGTTGCCACGGAGATTGAGAAGTGGCAGAAGGAAGCCTCAGCTTGGGCTGAGCGTGTGAAGGCTGTGGAAACTGAGACAGCGCAAATCGATGCGCAGATCGAAGCTAAGTTGGGCGAGTTGCGCAAGCTGGCCTCTGAGGGTGGTTCCAAGGTTTTGACCACGGGTGAGCCGATCCAGATCTTTGTGGTGGAAGACGAGTCGTTCAACAGTGTTTATCAAATCCGTGAGGGTGGATACATTGTTCTTCCTCGTATCGGTCGCGTGCAGGTTGCTGGTAAGGACTTGCCGGACGCCGAGAAGACGATCAAGGAAGCTCTGGAAGCTTCGCAGTTGCGTCAGGCCACGGTGATGGTTGAGCGCACGGTTGAGACTTACTCGGCTGGTTCCGCGAACGTGGTGTATCTGGCTGGTGAATTCAAGCAGACTGGTCCTTTGTTGTTGCCTGCCGGTTATTCACCGACAATCACGACCATCTTCATCCGTTCGGGTGGTACAAAGGATTCCGGTGATTTGACCCGTGTGAAACTTCTCCGCCTTGCGGAAGGCAAGAGCTTGGTGGAAGAAGTCAATGTGCAAGCGATTTTGGATGGTGCTGGCTTGACGCCGGATGTGTCCGTGCAGCCGGGTGATATCGTGGTGGTGCCGGCCTTCGCCAACCGCGTGTATGTGACGGGTAACGTCAAGAGCGCTGGTATCGTGCAGTTGCCGATTGATGAGGAGTTGACGGCCTATGCGGCGATTCTCCGCAGTGGTGGTTTTGCCCGCTTCGCCAAGAAGAGTGGTGTGTATGTGCTTCGCAATGGTGGTAACGGTGAAAAATTCCGCATCCCTGTGAGCATCAAGAGTGTGCAATCTGGCAAACAACCTGATGTGGTGCTGCAAAGCAATGACATCATCGTGGTGCCCGAGAGCTTCTTTAGCTTCTAAGATGTCATCTTATTGACTCTCAATCCCCTGCGCTGCCCAGTGCAGGGGATTTTTGTTTGCAGATGCGGATTCTTGCTTTCCTTGCGGCTTTATTAGGTTAGAATACAACTGATATGTTACCCGGCGTAAAACAAGCCCCGATCAAGTTCGGTGATTTGATGGTCTATCTGACGGTTGTGATCAAACACATCCGGCTGATAGTGCTATTGATGGCTTTTTCCCTGCTCGCCGGCCTGACGTTGTATGTGTATTCCCGGCCAGTCTATTACGCGAAGACGTTGATTGAGCGCAAGGAATTGCCATTGCCGGTGACGACTCAGACTGTTTTCGGAGATAGTACCACTGATTCACTTTTCTATCAGTTCAGTTCTCCGCATCTGACGGAAAGGACGGCTGCCCGGTTTGGTATCAACATGCCATACAAGTATGTCTACCGGAAGCACATCAAGAAGGTTTCTTATAAAATTAATTCTCAAGGAAATGTGGAGATTGAGGTTTGGGCTTTTTCAAGGGATTTGGCGGAGTTTTGGACAGAGCGCATGCTCGAGGAGTATAATATTTACCGCCAGGAGCAACGCCAGAAGCGTCGTGAGATGGTGTTGAACGATTTTACCAAGGAGATGGCCAGCATCAGTAAAAAGATGGAGGAATGGGTTGCTACCAATTTCGCCTATCAGGACAGTAATAAAATGGCAGAAATCACCAGCCAGATGCGCGAGATGCAGGCCGTGCCCGTTGAATTGACCCGGGTTAACTATGTGATAGAGGAATTGCAGAGTTTGAAGGCGCGGCTGACCAAGCCGGATTTGAATGTGGTGGAGAAGCTGTCGATTTTGTCCGCAAACTCAGGTCTTTTGGACTTGAAGATTGGCGCCACCTTCGATGTGAGCGAAGGGTTGAAGCCCATCGGAGCTGGGGCTGATGCCAATGCCAAGACGCGTGAGTTTGTGATCATCCCCGCAATCAATGAAGCCAAGGGGCCGGTCACTTGGGATGAGGCAGAACGGAGATTCCGCTCCTTGAAGCAGGAGCGTGATCAATTGAGCCAGCGTTATCTTGCTGCCCATCCCAAGATGAAAGAGGTAGAGGAGAAACTAAAAAATGCCGAACAACAGTTGAAAGCCGAATTGGAGGGTGGCATTCAAAAAGTGGATGTCCGTTTGGCGGAGCTCAGCGCCCGTCAGGCCGACTTGAAGGCGAAAATGCCCGAGTATCTTGAAACAAAGAAGCAACAGGCGAAGGTTCAACTTGGTTTCGATCAATTAGCTGCGGGCCAACTGGCGTGGCGTGGGTTCTATGACAGTCTGGCAAAGGCGGTCAGCACGCTGGATTACGGTGAAAACAAGGAACGGATTTTTCTGAACTACGCAGGCATATTGGAGGAGCGCCTCTCAGTCCCTGCTTCTCCGAACCGTTTCAACCTTTTGCTTTATGCTTTCATACTTGGGCTTGGCCTCGCAGTCGGGGTGCCTTTCCTGATCGAGTACTTGGACCATACTATCGGCACGGTGGAAGTGGGTGAAGATTCCTTGAAACTCAGGGCTTTGGGTGTGGTGCCCCAGTTGAGCCAGCGCGGCGTGCAGGACAAGGCGCAGGGGGAATCTGAATTGGCGACGATGACGGAGAATTTCCGTGTCATCCGTACAAATCTTTTGTTCAATGGCGAGGCCGACAGTGATTCCAAAGTCATCATGGTCGCCAGTGCGATGCCGCAAGAAGGCAAGACTTATGTGGCTCGTAACATAGCAACCTCATTCGCCCGGAAAGGGGAACGTACGCTGCTGGTTGATGCGGACATCCGTCGCGGGACTGTGCATCAAGCGTTCAAAGTCGCATCCACCCCTGGTCTCGCAGAAATCATCATGGACAAGAATGATGCTGCCAGTGCCATTCGCAAGACAGACATACCTAACTTGGATGTAATCCCGCGTGGCAAGTTCAGCGAAGAAGTCACGGACCGTTTTGGCAGTGAAAAGGTACATAATTTCATCGAGAGTTTGCGCGAGAAATATGACCGCGTGATCATCGATACTCCGCCAGTGCTGGGTCTTGCCGAGACATCCTCCTTGCTTTCTTCAGTGGATGGTGTGGTTTTTGTGATCTGGAGCGGGCGCACTCCTTTGCGCAATGTCCGGATCGCGATTGAGACGTTGCGCAGCAACGGTGCCCAGTTCTATGGCTTTGTTTTGAACCGGTTGGATCTCACGGCCACTTCCAATTATTATTATTACTACTACTACTCTCATAACTACTATGAGAGCTATCATCCAGCAGAGCGCGCAAGTTGAGTTGCATCCGGCTTTTGGTCTGTTGACGCACTGGTAATCAATAGCAATCCACCCCTCCTTGAACCTGTCCAATTCCGCAGTTTCCGATCAAGGCGTTTCGGTGGTCATACCGGCCTATAATTATGCGCACTTTCTGGCGCAAGCGATAGATTCCGCATTGGACCAGACGCACTCGAATGTAGAAGTCATCGTGATTGATGATGGTTCGATCGATAACACACCGGAGGTGGCGGCGAAATACGGGGATCGCATCCGTTATATAAGGAAGAAGAATGGCGGACTGCCAGCAGCCAGAAACACTGGCATCCGGGCAGCAAGCCATGGGCTGATAGGGTTTTTAGATGCGGATGACATCTGGAAACCGGATTTTCTGGCTAAAGCACTGTCTTATTTTTCCAGCCCTGAAAATTTCGGTCTCGTCGCCTCCCAGGCAGTATATGTGGACGAGAAGGGGACGCCTTTCGAATTGAAGTCCTTGGCCTATCATGTGCATGGCCGTTTGGACCATCGAGATATCCTGCTGAAGACCCGTTTTTCCCCTTCGGCGGTGGTGGCCAGGAAAAGTGTGCTGGAGGAATCGGGTTTGTTTGACGAGACCCTGCGCAGTTCTGAAGACCGTGACATGTGGATACGAATGGCGGCAAGAAAGCCTGCGTATCTCATCCCGGAACGCCTGGTATTGATCCGGCGTCATCGAAACAGCATGAGCCGCAACGCCGAACGGATGAAGCTGAACATCTTCACGGTGTTGAACAAGGCGAGAGATATGGAGCTGGTGTCCCGGTCGGACTGGATGTTCTGGCTCAAGGCAAGTTCGTTCGCCTACTTTCAATCGGCATGGATGTACTTTGAACAAGGGAATCGGCTTGTTGCTTTGAAGGAACTCGCCGTATCCTGCCTGTTGTGGCCGTTCTATGGGGATCCAAACCGGTTAAATGAACCGGCACTGTTCCGTTTGCGCAGCGGCAGGCAGTTCCTGTTCGCACGTCCGCGGTTTTGACATCGGTCCCCGGCGTATTTTTGAATCGAGCCCAGACAGCATATCGCCAGAGTGGCACCTGTGAAAAAGAAGATCCAAGTTTTACATGTCGTTCTATCCCTTGATCCCGGGGGGATGGAGAATGGCGTGGTGAACTTGGTGAACGGTTTGCGGACGGAGGATCTGGAGATAAAAGTCTGTTGCATCACGCGGGCGGGAGCATTTGCCGCGCGTTTACCGGCTGACAAGCAGCCGGTGGTGCTGAACAAGCCGCCCGGGTTTTCAAAGAAAACGGTGAATGATCTGCGTGAGGTCATTCGCGCCACCGGTCCGGCTATCCTTCATACCCACAATCACGGCACGCTTATCTACACGGTTTTGGGGCGGCCTTTCGGAGGAAAATGGCCGATCTTGCATGGTGAACATGCTGAATTCACCAAGGTTGACCTGACTTTGAAGCGGCGATTGCAACGGTGGGCGTTCTTCCAACGCGTTGACCGGCTGGTTCCCGTATCCGTGAGCTTGGGCGAGCATCTTGTTTTTCATGGTGCGCCAAAAGAGAAAATCTATGCGATAAATAACGGTGTCGATGCGACGAAATATTCCCCGGGTGATTCTCCTGCTGCCAAACGCGCATTGGGCCTGCCTGAAAATGCCTTGATCATCGGCATGGTCGGACGGTTTGGAGCTTTCAAAAGGCATGAGATGCTGGTGAACGCCTTTAACAACTTGAAACTGAGCGGGGAACAGCCGCACCTGCTGCTGGTAGGCGGTGGTGGACCGGAAGAGACGCGGGTACGTCAGGTTGCTTCAAACAGTCCGGTGAAGGAGCGGATACATCTCGCTGGTTATCAGTCTGACCCCAGCCAGCACTATCGGGCCATGGACCTGCTGGTGGTGCCATCTTTGAAGGAAGGGATGTCGAACGCCGCGCTGGAAGCGATGGCCACGGGCGTTCCGGTTCTCTGCCACACTTCTTGTGGTCATGCGGACATCCTAACTGATGGTCAGAACGGCTTTGTGCGAGGAATGGAATCCGACACCCAGTTGACCGGGATTCTGAGCGATGTAATGGCCGATCGCAATTTGCTGAAGCGGGCCGGTCTGGCGGGGCGGGATTATGTGGTGCAACACCTCTCCCTTGAGCGGATGAGAGAACGCTATGCCGGGCTTTATCGGGAGACGGCGAGAAAATGGGGATTGGCATAGTTCTCAGCCAGGCTGAACTGCATGGATTTTATCGCCGTCATACTTTTCATCATACTCTATCACATTCGTCCGCACGAATGGATCGGAGCAGCGGCGGCCTTGCGTCCGGCGATGGTGACCATGCTGATGGCCCTGTATGGGACGTTCACCCGAGAGAATGGTTTCAGCCTCGCGCTTCTGCTTAAAACGCCACATGACTGGTTGATGCTGGCGTATTTTGGCTGGATCGTCGTAACGGCCCCCTCACCAGTGGAGACATTCAAATCCAGCTACAGCCTCTTTCTTTATTATTACGTCATCGTGCTGGCGCTCTCCAGCGTGGAACGAATCCGGAAGTTTCTGGCCTGCTGGGCCATCATGGTCGTCGTAGTGGCGTGTCTTGCGGTGGCCAGTGAGTTCGGTTTCGATCCGATGCACGGCCAGGATATGACACAAGGAATGATGAAGGGCCGCCTGATCCTGAATGTGTCAATTTTTCAGAATCCGAACGCATTGGGGCACAGCATGGTTCCGGCTTTTGGCATGCTTTATTTCCTCTATTTTTGGAAACGGTTCTTTGCAGTAAAGCTCAGCATGTTGCCCATGGTGGCCATGCTGGCGTGGTGTTTGTTCCTTACGGTTTCCAAGGGGGCATTTTTGTCTGCGTTCGCAACTGCTCTCGCGGGCTATTCCTTCCGGCGTCCGCTGATAGTGAAAGTACTGATTGGGGTGGTATCGATCACGGTAGGATGGGCGGCTCTAAAATCTCTTCCTCGGATGCAAGAGCTGGATCGTCCTTCTGCGGAGGGCGGTATTCAAGGGCGCGTGTGGGTGTTCCGTTGGGGATTGCACACATTTTTCAATACCTCCAACGGTGTCGGTTGGGAGCACTTCGCTGAAGGCTTTGCCCGTCATTCGGGGTTTCCGAAGGCTCCGCATAGTTCTTATGTGGCCGTCGGGGCTGAATTGGGAAAACCGGGATTGTGTCTGTTCATCGCCATCATCTACGCCTGTTTTGCCACTTTGGTCCGGGCCAAGACGGAGGATGATGAGGTGGAGAGGATTCGCCGCGTTCTATTCGTGATGGTGGTTGCGTATGTGGTTTCTTCCTGGATGGTTGGATGGTCTTCGCGAGCCTCCTTTTTCGTCATGATCGCCGTAGTCGGAGCCTATCAAAGACAGTTGCTCGGATTGAATGAGAAACTCCCATCGGTGGAGGCACCAGCACGGGTGCGCCGCCGGGTGAAACCGGCATCCGAACCGGTGGTTGAGACTAATGCACCTTCTATGCCTCCGGCAGTGCCCATACGCCGCCGGCACCGCAGGCAATTGCCTCCCGCCGCGACTGCGCCGGTTGACAAGGCGCAAACGCCTGCCCCCAAACCGGAACCGGGCATCAAATGGAATTCCTTCAGTTGGAAAGATTATGTGATGGTTGGCATTTGTACTTACGCGGTGGTGCGCATCTGGTCTTACGCGATCTCCACCATGTAAGTAACGCGATACATCGGTCGTGCTTGACTTGGCTACAACGCTGTTTTTCTGGACGTCGGTTTTCCTGCTCGGATTTGCCTTTGCAGGGTATCCGGCGCTCATGATTTTTTGGGCATCGAGGCGCCCGGCACCGCCGGTTGGCACCCCGGATACCAAGCCGAAGATATCTTTCGTTTTAGTGGTGGCGGATGAGCAGGAGCGGATCGTGCAACGGGTCGCCAATTTGCTGAACGCAGTTTATCCCGCGGAAGCGATGGAAGCGGTGGTGGTGACGGATGGCTCCAAAGATTCAACCGTGGCCCGCTTACGGGAACTGATGCTGACGGATACGCGCATCAAACTGGTCGAACTGCCGGAACGCAAAGGCAAGGCCAATGGGTTGAATGAAGCAGTTCAGACGGCTACTGGGGAACTGCTGGTGTTTGCTGATGCGCGACAGCGTTTTGCCGAAGATACGGTTTCGCGGTTGATTCAGGCTTTCGGTGAAAAAGAGACGGGGGCTGTCAGCGGACGTCTGGTGGTGGCGGGTGAAGCCTCGGCGGTGGGGCAGGGGGTAAGCAGCTATTGGAGCATCGAGACGCGTTTGCGTGCCGCGGAATCGGTCCTTGATTCCTGCATCGGCTGCACGGGTGCAGTGTATGCGATGCGCCGTGATTTGTATCAGCCCATTCCGCCGGACACGCTGCTGGATGATGTGGTCATACCTATGCAGGTCGTGATGCAAGGATATCGCGTTCGTTATCTGCCAGAAGCCGTGGCTTATGATCCTCAGGATCTTTCGCCGGAACGTGAGCGCATCCGCAAACGGCGCACTTTGGCGGGAAATTTCCAGATGTTGTTCCGCCATCCGGACTGGCTTTTACCATGGAAAAACCGGACATGGTTCCAGCTCATCGCGCACAAGTATCTGCGTCTGGCCGGCCCGCTATTGTTGCTGCTGATATTGGTGAGCAGCTTCATGCTGAGTGATCATGTCTTCTATGCGTTTTGTTTTTGGGTGCAACTATCCCTCTACACGCTGGCCGTCATCGGGCTGAGTGTGCCAAAAGTGGCGACCAAGGCCGTCTCACTCCCGGCGGGATTTGTTTTTCTCAATTGGACGATAGTGCTCGGACTCCTGCATTATCTGCGTTCTCCCAAGTCCGGGGCCTGGGAAATGGTGAAGCCGAAATAAACGTCCATGCGTGCCATGAATCTATGGCTGCCAGCTTATTTGCGGCAGCGCCCGTGGAAACCTCCTGAGGGAAAGATGGTGGATGTGATGATCGCTGTATGTGATCATTTCGAGCCGTTTCATGCCACGGACAAGAAAGGGGCGATGGAGCGGATGCGCCTGTGGAATGAAGCGTATCCCAAGCTCATCTCCCAGTTCCGTGATGCGGATGGCCAGCATCCCCGGCACAGTTTTTTTTACCCCATCGAGCAATATGACCGCGATGTGCTTTGCTCGTTGCAGGAACTGGTGCAGGCCAGCGGTGGTGAAGTGGAGCTGCATCTGCACCACAAGGATGACACGGAGGCGGGTTTGAGAGAAGCCTTGGCGCGGGGCAAGGATGATTTCGTGAAGTTTGGATTCCTTTCTCGTGATGCGACGGGAAAACTTGTTTACGCCTTCGTGCATGGAAACTGGGCCTTGGACAATTCCCATCCTCAAGGCAGGAATTGCGGCGTCAGCAACGAGCTTTCTATTTTGCAGGATACGGGCTGTTACGCGGATTTTACCATGCCTTCTGCGCCTGATGCGACGCAGACGCGCATCATCAACCAGATTTATTACGCCGAGGACACGCCAGCACCGAAATCTCATGATCATGGTGTGCGGGTGAAAGCCGGAAGTGCTGGCGGAGGTCAGGGACGTCTGTTGCTGGTGCAAGGACCTTTGGGGTTGAACTGGGAACGGCGTAAGTTCGGCATCCTTCCGCGACTGGAGAATTCAGACCTGACGGGAGCCAATGCCGCACGGATGGATCGTATGCGTGTATGGACACGCATGGGCATCAGTGTGGAAGGGCGCCCTGAATGGTTGTTCATCAAACTCCATTCGCATGGAGCGGTGCCACGCAATTCCAGCATGTTGCTCGGCGAGCCGATGCGACGTTTCCATGAGGACCTTCTGTCGCAATGGAATGATGGCAAACGCTTCCGCGTGCATTATGTCTCTGCGCGGGAGATGGTGAACATCATCCACGCGGCAGAGAATGGGCATTCCGGTGATCCGGGGCAGTATCGGGACTATCGTTATCGTCTGGTGACGCCGAAATTTTCCAAGGCTGCTTCAGCGTGAAGATACTGTTCATATCCAATCTGTTTCCTGATCGTCAGGAGCCTAACCGGGGCGTGGTGAACGCACGGTTGCTGCGGCATATGGCGAAGGAGGCGGAGGTGCGGGTGATCTCGCCGAGACCGTCTTTGAGCGGATGGTGGAAAAAAGATTCGGGACGAACGGCGTTGGCCGAAGATGTGCAGTTTGCGCCCCTTTATCCGTGGGTGCCCTATGTGCCCAAAGTGGGCAGCAAGTTCAATGACAGGCTTTATGCGGGGCGGTTGAGATCATGTATTTCAGAAGTCCGCCAGACTTATAAGTTTGATGCGGTTTTGTGTTCGTGGCTTTACCCGGATGCATGCGCGGTATCACATCTGGCCGGTGAGATGGGCTTCTCCTACGCTGCTGTGGCCCAAGGCAGCGATGTTCATCAATATATCAGCATGCCCAGCCGGCGGACGCGGATCGTGAAGGCGGTGAACCGCTCGGTTCGCACTATTGCGCGAAGCCAGGAACTGGCGCGATTACTGCTTGAGGCAGGAGCGATAAAAGAAAAGCTGCAGGTGATCTATAACGGCGTTGAAGGAGACATCTTCAAACCGGGTGATCGTAGTGAGGCCAGACGCATATTGGGACTGCCTGAGTCCGGCAAACTTATCCTCTACGTGGGCAATCTGCTGCCGGTTAAGAATCCTGGCTTGGCTTTAGCGGGTTTGCAGCGGTTGCATTCCATTTCTGCACCATCCGAAGGCCCTTCTCTGCTGATGGTGGGGCAGGGGACATTGGAATCTTCGTTGAAATCCAAAGCGGTCGAACTGGGCTTGGGTGATCGGGTGATCTGGGCCGGCAGCCAGCCGCCCCGGCAGGTGGCCTTGTATCTGCAAGCGGCGGATGTGCTCTGTCTGCCGAGTGATAATGAAGGACTGCCCAATGTGATGCTGGAAGCATTTGCAAGCGGTCTTCCTGTGGTGGCGACACAGGTAGGTGGCATACCGGAAGTGTTGAACCGGCCAGAACTGGGGCGGCTGGTTCCACCCCGTGACGCCGAGGCGATGGCAAATGCGCTCCGGCAGATTTTATCGTCGCCGCAAGATGCAGAATTCATTGGAAAAATTGGGGCAGGCTTTAGTTGGCGGCAGACAGCGGATGCTTATCTGGGTGTATTTGAAAACATGAAAGAGGGGGGGGTGGATGGGAGGAGATAAGTCGTTAAAATGTGAAGTTATTTTGACCTAGGTAAATATAAAGTGTATTTTTGACTACGAATTTTTGATGTGCGCAATCTGCGGAATAATCAATTTTAGTGACCCTTCCGGGCAGCCAGAAATGGTGGAACGGATGCGAGATGTAATGGTCAATCGCGGACCTGAGCATGGAGGCTTGCAGGTTTTGCCTCATGCCGGGTTGGGGCATCGCCGTTTGCGGATCATTGACCTTTCGGCGTGCGGCAACCAGCCAATGCCGAATGAAGACGAGACTGTATGGGTCGTTTTCAATGGAGAGATTTATAATTTTCAGGAGCTGAAGCAGGAACTGCTGCAAAAGGGGCATAAGTTTCGTTCCAAGAGCGACACGGAAGTGATCGTCCATGGTTACGAAGAATGGGGGACTGCGGTCTTTGGGAAGATAGACGGCATGTTCGCGATCGGCCTTTGGGATGTCAAAACCAAGAAGCTGGTTCTGGCACGCGACCGGTTTGGCAAGAAACCGCTTTTTTACCGGCATCAAGGGCCGGTTGTTCAGTTCGCATCGGATGTGAAGGCCATTTGGGAAGCGGCTGGCCGTCAGTTGAGCGTGGACCCGCTGGCAGTGGATTGTTATCTTCATCATTTGGGAGTACCGCAGCAGCATGCGATATATCAGGGTATCGCGAAAGTTTTGCCGGGGCATTGGATGGAGTTCACGGCTGAAGGCACGCGAGGTGAATGTTATTGGAAGCCGCGTTTTTTGCCCAAACTGGCGTTGGGAGAGCAGGAACTGATCGAGGCTGTGGATGGCTTGCTCAAAGCGGCAGTACGGCGGCGCCTGGTGAGCGATGTGCCTTTGGGGGCGTTTTTAAGTGGCGGTGTGGATTCGAGCTTGGTGGTGGCGCTGATGGCGCAGGAGCTGGGCAGCAAGTGCCGGACATTCTCCATCGGCTTTGGTGAAGCGGATTTTTCGGAGTTCGAGTACTCACGGCAGGTAGTGCAGAGGTATGGCACCAGTCATGAGGAGATCGTGCTCAAACCGGATATTTTGGAAGATCTCACTTCACTGGTCTGGGAGTACGGTGAACCTTTCGCAGATTCCTCGGCCTTGCCGACATACTATGTGTCCAAGGCCGCCAAGCAGCATGTCACCGTGGCTCTGACAGGAGATGGCGGGGATGAGATATTTGGCGGGTATGACATCTCCAAAGTGGCGTACTACGCGGCGTATTACAATCTGATGATGCCGGAAGGATTGCGGTCCAGCGTGGAGAACTGGCTTTTCAGCGATTCAAAAGCGGTGAAGAGAAACCGGTTGCTGCATCAGTTCAAGACCTTGGCGGTCCGCGCCAATGACGATCCTCAGATCCGCCACAGTTACTCGATGGCGTTCAATCCTTCTGAGCGCGCCGCGCTCTACCATCCTGAATTCATGACGCGTGTGGGCGGTCATCGGCAGCATCACATCTTTGAAGCGTATCAGGATGACATGAAAGATCTGCACCTGATCGACCAGTATTTCCTGGCGACTCTGGTTTCGCGCCTGCCGAATGATTATTTGGTGAAGACGGATGTGGCCTCGATGAAGAACGCTTTGGAATTGCGTTGTCCGTTCCTGGATACGCAACTGGCGGAGTTCTCCAACCGCATTGATCCGTTGGTGAAGGTGAAAGGCGGGCAACAAAAGTATCTGCTTAAAAAAGTGGCCGAGAGGTATCTGCCAAAAGAGATCCTTTACCGTCAGAAGAAGGGGTTTGCCCTGCCGCTTGTGCATTGGCTCCGTACAGATTATCTGCCGTTGCTGAAACAGATGCTGCCGGATGGCTGGCTGGTGAAGAATAGGTGGTTCCGCCGCGAGGCATTGGTGGCTTATATCGAGGAACATGCTTCCGGCGCGATGGACCATACGCACCGTCTTTGGTCGGCGTTGTGGCTTGAGCTGTGGTGCCGCATGTTTATCGAAGGTTCGCTGAAACCGGGCGACAGTTTGCGCGGTTGATCCGCGCGCTTATCGTGGTGGAACTGTTTTTCTTTTCCATAGCACGAAACCACCTTGTCTGGCCGGATCAACGATAGGTTCGTAATGTGTGCGCAGGGTCTGATAGATCGGATGTGCCCGTCCATGGCCGGCAAATGCCAGGGAGAAATTATCCTCCACGTGGGTGACAATCATGGCCGCCTTTTGTGATTTCAGGGCAGCTTCCACGTTTTGGGAGTGCCCGGCATCGTGAAAAGGTTCATACCATGTGTAGAAATAGCCGAGCACGGGTTTGCGATCGCTCAGCAAGTAGAGGAAATCGTGGCCGGAAAAAACGATGATACGGTCTGAAGGTGCGGATTCCGTGCGGATTTTATCTGCCAGGTATTGGATCGCTGGACCATGGGATTTGGACCAGCGGAAATGGAAGCGCGGGGTGGAGACCATGACAGATGTGGAGCTGTCCAGAGCTTTGATCACCCGTCCCATACCCAAGGTCACACAGAAAGTGACAGTGATGATGAGCAGGGCAGTGGCCAGCTTTCTACCCCATGAGGTATCCATCTGCCACAAGTATAGCGAGTGGAAAAACGAAACGGCCAGGGCGGGAAAAACATAGGGCGCATGCACGGATGAATTCATCTGGAGCAGGTTACCCGTTGCGAAGACCAGAAAGGGGAGCGCGAGCAGCAATGAGGGCTGCGCTTCCTTCTTGATGATCCAGAAACGCCACCAGGTGAAGACGGAGAAAATGGCCGAGAACGGGCAGATGAGCACGGCCAGGGCGGCCGAGACGTTCTCTGCGCTGAAACCGTTTTGGAGGAATATGGTCTCATTCAACCGGTCATAGAGTCCTGCAGCGGTCAGATGACGGGCGTGAAATACAGCGCCAAGTTGGAGTCGATAGCTTTCGGTGGTAGTGAAACGGCTGAAATACCAGACTGATATGGCGAACATCACCAGGACCAGAGCGGTATAGATGGCAACTGAAATAAGCGGCGTTGTAACCGCAGCTTCTGCTTTTGCAGGTTGGCGGCGTGCAACGATTAAGAAGCACCAGAGTGCAGCAAGGATGGGAAGGCCGATAATGAACTTGCACCAGACAACTATGATCGTCAGCAAAGCGGAAATGAGCAGATGCTTCACCGTGCCTGACTGCCACCAACGTACCATGGCATCAGTGGCGAAGAGAGCGAGGCAGGTGGCCCACAGGTTGGAAAATGAATACGGCCAGGCGAAGTAGTTGGAGGTGGAGGAAAAGGCGATAATGGAGAGGGCACCAAGGAATGCGATGCGCGCCGGAGCCAGCAGCCGCAAGCATCGATAGACCCCGAGGACAACGCCAGCCCCGAGCAGTTTGGCCACCCATAAAAGGACATCGGTGTGGACACCGAAGAGGGCATAGGCGAGAGCATTGACAGAGGGAGCCCAAGGGCCATAGAGCCAGAAGATATCACGGTAGAGCATTTGACCATCGAGCATGAGCCAAGGGACGGTCAATTCTTTGCCGGCATCAACGATGAAGCGCCCGATCAGCCGGAAGCAGACGATTTGCAACAGGAGATAAAGACCGAGCAGGACAAGCAGAGGGACCAAATCAGAACGCCAGGAACCGGGGCTGTTTTTTGAGGTGTGGGATGGTAAGCCCAAAGGCGATCCCTGAGATAACGGAGATTACTTGCCTCCGCCAACGGCAGTGGTATTACCACAGCAGGCTCCTGTATCCATAAAGATACGGGAGGCAGCGGAGTCCCCTGCAGGACGAGAAGATCCACTCAACATGCCAGGGCGGTAAAGGGCCTGAAACTTTTTGGAATTCGCTGTCTGATATTCGCAGCCATCGTAGAGGGCTGGGGAAAAGACGGCTTGTACAAAAGTAGGAGCTTCGACGTCCGGAAGATCAACGATCCAGCGATCTTTGAGAGGGAACACAAACAAAGGACGGTCAATCTCTGCAGGCGTGATCACTGCCGGAGAAATATAAGGCGCGACGAAGACGGGTTTCACCATGCAGGGAGTGTAAGTGCCTGCTGCTTGAACCTTTTCAGGTGCAAACAGAGCCAAAACAGCCGAGGCGAAAACCGTGATTTGTGTCCGGCGACCTAACATCGGCCACTTTTCTAATGGGTAGCTTCTTTGCCTGCAATCCTAAAAGTTGATGATTTTTATCTCTCATACGGAGTGGACCTAGGTTTAAAGCTTTTGCCGGGAGGGGGTTGCGGGGCATAATGGCGAAGAAATGACGGAAGTCACATGGCTGGCAGTGTTGGGCATCGTCCTGTTTGGCGGGGCGAGCTTCTTCTTTGCTGTCGCCGAAACAGCCTTGTTCTCGCTAAGCAAGTGGCAGATCCGCCAGGTGACGGAGAAGAACCCGGCTAAAGGGGATTTGGTGAGCAGGTTGCTCAACCAGCCGCAGGAGTTGCTTGGCGCTTTGGCTCTGGGGAATACCCTTTCCAGTGCGGCGGTCATGGCCATCGGCCTCTGGATGGGGCTGGCGGGTGGGTGGTTTTTAGTGTGGACGGTGATCACTACGGCGGTGTTGTTGCTCTTGGGGTGTGAGGTTTTGCCCAAGACCTTGGCCGTGCGGCGGCCGGAATCATGGGCTTTGCGGGTGGCCAAACCGCTCTTTGCGTGGCACGCGTTCGTCAGGCCTTTCCGTGAGATCGCCCAGCGGGTGAATGACACGATCTTGCGCGTGACGATTCCCAAGTCCATCAAGCCGGCAAACTCGGTGACGGATGCCGATTATCGTGAATTGTTGGAAATGGCGTATCACCACGGGATGCTCATGAAGTCCGAGCGGGATATCATCTTGGAGATCGTCCGGCTGGATCAACGCACCGTTAAGGAGGTCATGCGGCCACGTGCGAAGATGGATGGTGTGACGGATACGATGACCGTCGAAGAGATGCGCGCGGAAGCGAGGCGGCTGAAGCATCGCCGCCTGCCGATGTATGATGAGGAGAACGATACGATCATCGGTGTGCTGAACACCCGTGAACTTTTATTGAACCCGAGTTCAGACTTGGAAGAGGCGCTGGAGTTTCCCTCGTTCGTGCCGGAGAGCATGAATCTTTTGCAACTGCTGGTTAGCTTGCAGCGGCAGCAGCGCGGACTGGCGCTGGTGCTGGATGAGTATGGTGAACTGGCGGGAATCGTGACGCTGGAGATCATTTTGGAAGAGCTGGTCGGTGACATCCGTAGTGAAGGTGAAGTGGCCGAGTTCAAGCTCGAGAAATTGGCAGAAGGCCGCTGGCGGGTGAATGGTACTTTGAAGATCGGCGAGTTCGGGGATGAGTATCCAGATTTGGGTGAGATCGCGGGTGTGGAGACGATGGGTGGCTTGCTGATGTCCCAGCTCGGTGTGGTGCCGAATGCGGGGGAATCGGTCATCTACAAGGGGATCAAACTGACGGCCAAAGCGGTGGATGAACGGCGCGTCCGCGAGGTGTTGGTGGAGGTCGCGAAGCGAAAGGGCCTTGTATGAACCTGATGTATCTTTTTCTCTTCATCGCCTGTGTCACGGTTTCATTTCTCCTTTCGGGAATGGAGGCTGGCGTGCTGGCGTTGAGCCGCTTGCGTGTGCGGCAATGGGTGCGCCAGGGCAACCGTCGGGCGCGGTTGCTGAATGAATTTCTGGAACGTCCGGAGAACTTCTTGTGGACGATCCTGGTGGGTAACACCTTGGCGAACATCGTGGTGGTGTGCCTGATGGTGGCGGCGTTGCACAAGCATCTGGCCGAGTATCCCTGGCTTATCGCCGTGCTGC
Source organism: Verrucomicrobiia bacterium (assembly GCA_036405135.1). Lineage (NCBI taxonomy): Bacteria > Pseudomonadati > Verrucomicrobiota > Verrucomicrobiia > Verrucomicrobiia bacterium. Next base: position 45,954 of record DASWYF010000044.1, read on the forward strand.
TGGCGGTGCTGTTCTTCGCGTTCTACATGTTCTGCGATTTGTTGCCGAAGATGCTGTTCCGGCATTTCCCTAACCGCCTGTGCCTGTATCTGGCGGGGCCATTCCGTCTGGTGCATCTGGTGTTGTCACCGCTGGTCTGGGTGATCGAGAAGTTCGCGAACTGGGTGGGTCAGCTCGCTGGTGGGCGTGTCTTCACCGGGCAGATGTTCGCGACGCGTGATGAGTTCCGGTTGGTGATGCAAGAGTCCGCGCAAGGGCTCACGCCCGAGGAGCGCAGCATGATCCAGCGCGTGCTGGAACTGCATAATCTCACGGTGCGCCAGATCATGATGCCCATGGAGCAGGCGGTGACCACGGCGAAGGATGTGGTGATGAGCGAGGTGTTGGAGTTATGCCGCGAGAAGCGTCTGACGCGTCTGCCAGTGATGGAGACGGTTGGGCGCACGAGGAAGCTGGCTGGTGTGCTGAGTCTGAAGCATGTGCTCTACGAGAGCACGTTCGATGTGCGGAAGAAGGTGGCCGAATATGTGCAAGTGCCCGTGGTGCTGGAGCCGGAGATGCGGTTGGAAGTAGCGTTGCAACGGTTGCAACGCAGCGGCCAGCGCATGGGGGTGGTGATGGGGCGCGACCAGAAACCAATCGGTATCGTGACGGTGCAGGACATCATGCGCGTTATGTTTGGCGCGGTGAATCTCTGATATGGAAAGCGATTACATGTTCAAGTTGATCGGAGGCGGCTTCTTAGTCGTCTTCCTGGTCTTTTTGAACGGCTTCTTTGTGGCGGCGGAATTCGCGATCGTGAAGATCCGCGATACGCAGCTCGTCACGCTGGAGGAGAAGGGGAACAAACGGGCCATCGTGGCCCGGAGGGTGGTGAAGAATCTGGATGCATCGCTCAGTGCCACCCAGTTGGGCATCACCCTGGCGAGCTTGGGATTGGGCTGGTTTGCGGAGCCGATATTTGCGTCATTGCTGGCGCCTATGCTGGACCGCCTGATCACGGGCGAAGTGCATATGGGTTCATTCAGCGTTGGTGCGGAGAAATTAAAGCATGGCATCGCGTTTGCGTTCGGCTTCTCCGTCATCACATTCATGCACATCGTGATGGGTGAGCTGGCTCCGAAGTCGATGGCCATCCAAAAGCCATTGCCCACGACCTTGTGGATCGCGGCACCGTTGGAGCTGTTTTACAAACTTTCCTACCCGTTCATCTGGATGTTGAACAATACATCGCTGTGGATGTTGCGGCAGGTGGGCATTCATCCGGCGAGCGAGGCGGAGCTGGTGCATTCTGAGGAAGAGCTGCGGATGCTTTTCACGTCATCGCACGAGCACGAGGGCGGCAGTGAATTACAGCGCAAGATCGTCTTCAACGCGATGGACCTGAAACGGCGCATCGTGCGGGATGTGATGCGGCCGCGGCAGGAAATCACCGCGCTGGATACTGAGGCTGCGATCGTGGATTGCCTCGATGTGGCGGAGAAGACGCGTTACTCGCGGTTTCCATTATGTGAAGAGGGGGATGTGGATAAGACGCTGGGTGTGGTCCATTTCAAGGACTTGTATGCTTTGCGTTCACGGGCGAAGACGGGGCGTGATCTGAAACCGGTGGCGCGCAAACTCATCTATGTGCCGGAAACGGCGCGGCTGGAAAAGGTTCTCGCCTTGTTCATGGACCGGAAGCTGCACTTCGCCATCGTGGTGGATGAATACGGCGGCACGACGGGCATGGTGACGCTGGAGAATATATTGGAAGAGCTCGTGGGACAGATTCAGGATGAGTTCGACCAGGAAAAGCCACTGCTGGTACAATTGAGTGGCGGGATGTGGGACATCGACGGTGCTTTGCCATTACATGAGCTTTCCGAATTGGTGGGTGAAGAGTTGAACGCGGAAGATGTGACGACCACGAGCGGCTGGGTGACGCATCAAAAGGGCGGTTTCCCGAAAAAAGGCGATGAAATCGTCATTGGAGAATTCGTCTTGCGCGTAGAGGAGATGGATATGACCCGCGTGGCACGCCTGAGACTTATGAAACAGCCCATCATGGCGGCAGAAAAAACCGATAATGCACCATGATCGTCACGCGGCTAGAGGGTGGATTGGGCAACCAGCTTTTTCAGTATGCGCTGGGCCGCAAACTTTCTCTTCATCACGGGGTTGAGTTGAGACTTGATTGTGAGTGCTACCGTCGCGACAGCGCCCGCAAATTTGTTTTGGACCAGTTTCCGATACAAGCCACACAAGCCACACTTAGCGACATCTGGCGGGCTTGCCCGAGCGAGGCGGCATCCCGGGTGGTAGTCAGATTACGTCCTTCCCGGCTGGCGCACTCTGTGGCTGCGCGATTGCATTCGCCGTACCGGCTGGGTGAGTTTCATCCGGTGGAGGCGATGCCGCCTTTGATGCACGGGAAGGTGGTCCGTGAACGGCATTATCATTTCGACAAGGAAGTTTTGCGTTCGCCGAACGGTTCGGCCCTCATCGGTTTCTGGCACAGTGAACGCTATTTTCAGGATGTGAGGCCACAGTTGCTGGCCGAGCTGCGAGTGCCGCCGGGAGACTCAGCGATGGCCCGAAGAATTGCGGAATGTGAGTCGGTTTCGCTTCACGTGAGGCGCACGGACATGGTCAAAGACCCGCGTTACACGGCGACAACGGCCCAATACTGTCACCGGGCGATGGAGGTTTTTCGGGCCAAGCTGGAGCGGCCGCAGTTCTTTGTGTTCTCGGATGATGCGGGCTGGGCGTATGAGAATCTGGTCACGTCACCGGATGTTCACATGGTCTCCGAGGAGAAGGGCGGCGATGCGGTGGAGGAGTTCCGGTTGATGTCCCATTGCCGTCACCATGTACTGGCGGCTAGCACGTTCAGCTGGTGGGCGGCATGGTTGAATGACCGGCCGGAGAAGGTTGTGGTGGCACCTCCAGCGTCTGTCTGGCTCAAACAGCCGAATTGTGATGCGCGAGATCTGTTGCCACCAGAGTGGGAGCAGATACCGGTCGAGTGATCAGGCGGGAGTGTTTGCTGGCGGTTTTCGGAAATGGAACATACCGGTGCCGAAACCGCGTTCCGGGGCGTAATGGGGCTGCACATCGTAGCCGTAGAGGTATTGTTCGTTGAGCAGTTCCAAGCCGGCGGAGAGTTGTAAGACATACTGCCGCGTGAAGGCACGGTGGGCGTTGTAATACACGTGGTTCGCCGAATCTATCGGCACACTGATGTAAAGATGACCGCCGGGTTGCAGTACGCGAAGCAGCTCTTGCCAGGCTTTTTCACTGCCCCAGGGGTCGAAAGGATCTCCGTATCGGCCCAAGCCGATGTGCTCTACTACACAGAGAGATGAAAGGCTGGCGACGGAAGAATCTGCAAAGGGCAGAGAGAGGATAGAGCCTTCACGGAATGAAAAATCGACAGCTTTCAGCACTACTGGACGGATATCGACCATCGTGACGGGAACGAACTGGGCGACGAGAGCCATTGTCTTGGCGCTGGAGCCTACGTCCACATGCTGTAGAGGGCGAACCTGCGAGAGACGGTGAGCAAACCAAGTATCCTGCACGAAGTAAACCGGCTCCAGAGGAGTGGTGTCAGTGCGGTCGAGCAGGCAGGGGTAGAGATTGTCCGGATTGAGGGTGAAGTGCGGGTTTTTGGGCTGCATCATCTGGAAGGCCCGGAACTCGCGGTAAAATTGCGTGCAAGCACTTACGCCTTTTAGCCAGCCGAAGTTGAGGCCGTAATGACGGCGCAACGCCCGCCAGCTTTCCAGCAGAAAGCGGAGGAGAAAGATTTTTCTCAGGCGGTCTTTCATTCTCTCAGATCTCAACCAGCCTGAATGGCAGGGGCCGACGTGACGGCTTCGAGCGGTTCTTGCCGCGCACCTGTTCAGGGTTGAGAGCGATAGAAATCCAAAGTCTTAGCGAGACCTTCTTTCCATGTCACTGTGGCCTTGTAACCGAAAGCCTTTTCAGCCGCTGAATTGTCTGCTAGCGAAGAACGCACATCACCAGCGCGACCGGATTCAAAGCGCGGTTGGATGGACTGGCCGGTCAGATCGTTCAGATCACGCACGAGATCCAAGAGGGTGACGCTGTGGCCGGTGGCGGCATTAAAGACGCCGCCAGCGACCTTCTCAGCAGGGGCTTCGGCAGCGAGCAGGTTGGCGCGGACGACGTTGTCGATGTAGGTGAAGTCGCGGGATTGCAGGCCGTCACCGTAGATGACGGGTGTCTCACCCTTCAGCATCGCCGTGCAGAACTTCGCGATGACGCCGGAGTAAGGAGAGTCGAATGCCTGACGCGGGCCATACACGTTGAAGTAGCGCAGAGCCACCGTCGGCAGGCCATAGAGGCGATGGAAAAGCTGGCAATACTTCTCGCCTGCATACTTTTGCAGAGCGTAAGGGGAAAGTGGATTCGGTGGCAGGCCTTCGTATTTCTTAGGTGCATCTACATCGCCGTAAATGGAGGAGGATGAGGCGAAGAGAAAGCGTTTCACGCCCGCATCACGCGCAGCGAGAAGCATGCGCAAAGTGCCGTCCACATTGAAGAAATTGCTCTCAATCGGTTGCTGCACGGAGCGAGGGACAGAGGGCAGGGCGCCTTCATGGAAAACCCAGTCGCAACCCGCGATGAGCTTTTTGACAAGCTCCTGATCAGTGACATCGCCTTCGACAAACTCCAAGTCCGCTTTCGTGCCGTTCGCCCAATCGAGATTGTGACGTTTGCCGAGGGAGAGGTTGTCGAGGACGATGACTTTGGCTCCGCGCTGGCAGAGGTTCTGCGCGATGTGTGAGCCGATGAAACCGGCGCCGCCGGTGATGAGTGCTTTCATGCTTTGAAGTAACGCTGCGGATGCTTCACCACACCGGCGAAGGCATTACGGGTATCGACGAGGAGTTTGGCGTGATCGGCCACGAGGGCGTAATCCACGGCCTTATGATTAGTGGAGAGCAGGACGAGATCGTAACTGGCGACTTTTTCAGGCGTCAGTTCGACGCTCTTGTTACCGGCGAAATGGCCATGCTCACGGGAAGGACGGATGACGGGCACGTGCGGATCGTGATATTCCACATGCGCGCCTTGGGCTTCGAGCAATTCCCAGAGGACGTACGAAGGACTCTCGCGATCATCATCCACGTTCGATTTGTAAGCGATGCCCAGCATCAGGATGCGTGAGCCAGCGACCGATTTGCGGACGCTGTTCAGGGCGAGACGCACGCGTTCCACCACGTAGTTCGGCATGGCGGTATTGATCTCGCCAGCCAGTTCGATGAAGCGGGTGCGCTGGCCGTACTCACGGGCCTTCCAAGTCAGATAAAAAGGATCAATCGGGATGCAATGACCGCCGAGGCCAGGTCCCGGATAGAAGGGCATGAAGCCGAACGGCTTGGTCTTGGCAGCGTTGATGACATCCCAGATGTCGATGCCCATGGCGTCATAAACGACCTTGAGCTCGTTCACCATGGCGATGTTCACGGAGCGGAAAATGTTCTCCGTCAGCTTCACCGCCTCGGCTACGCGGCAAGACGCGACCGGGACCAATGTCTTGATAGCGCGACCGTAAATGGCCTTGGCCTTTTCCAAGCAGACAGGCGTGAAACCGCCGATGACCTTCGGGATGCTGACGACCTGACTCTGAGGATTACCTGGGTCTTCGCGCTCAGGGGAGAAAGCGAGGTGAAAATCGTGACCGGCTTTCAGGCCAGAACCGGCTTCCAGCACTTCGCGCAGATCGGTGTCCGTGGTGCCGGGATAAGTGGTGGATTCGAGGATCACCACGGTGCCTTTTTGCAAGTGAGGCGCCATGGCTTTGCCGGTATTGATGATGTAGCTGATGTCCGGCTCGTTATTCTTTCCGAGCGGCGTAGGCACGCAGATGATGACGGCTTCGCATTCGGCGATGCGCTTGAAATCGGCGGTGCTTTCGAAGCGTTTGGCCTTCACCATCGCATCCACGCGGCTGCTGGGGATGTGCATGATGAAGCTCTCGCCCGCGTTCAGCTTGGTGATCTTGGCCTGATCGATGTCGAATCCAAGGATGTCGACGCCAGCTTCTGCGAAGGTCAATCCCAAGGGGAGACCTACATAACCAAGACCGATGATGCCCGTACGTTTGCTCATATAATGAAAGCACCGCTACTATCCGAGCGGGGTGGCGAGGTGGAAAGACTTTTTTGGTGTCAGTAGGGCAATACCGCATTTTCAGGAAATGAGGGATTTCGCCATTGAGCATCAAGAATCGCTTCTTCATTGCGTCAGATTTGCTTCGTAAGATAAAAACTTGATGCAACAACGAACGGAAAGCCGTTTAGCGATCTCTGCCTGGAGTCGTATCGTTTTCGTTCTGAAGATTTTTAAGTAAATGGATTCTGAATTGGATGTAGAAGTTTTAAAGCAAACACTTGCCCAGCTGGTGGAGCGTTTAAAACAGGCGGAGGGATTGCTGGCGGAGAACGATTTTGCGGCGGCAGTATCGATCACGGGCGATTTGTTGGAGGCATCGCAATCCCTGCCCGAGAATCTCGGACCAGTGATGGTTTTTCGCGCGTCTGCATTATTGGTGCGAGGAAATGCCTTGCGAGAGCAGGGGAGCAGCGTGACACGCAAGGCGGCGCTGGCGTGTTTTGATGAGACGTTGCGGCTTTTGAACCGGTTGCCCGAGGACGAGATCCCGCACTTTCGAAATCATCAGGCCAAGGCCTGGATGAATCGGGGTATGACGCTTCTGGCAGAAGGAGGCGCTTATTATCTGACCGAGGCGGTCAGTTGCTTTGATCGTGCTATCCAGATGCGGCAGGAATTGGTCGCTACGGATCCTGAGCCTTTGATCCGGTATGGTCTCGCAGCGGGATGGATGAATCGCGCCGATGCTTTGACGCGGCGGGCCGGGGAGAATGATCTGAACGAAGCGGTGAAGTCTTACGATGAAGGTTTGCGCGTGATGGACAGCGTGCCGATCGATGCCAACCCGTTGTTTCGCCAGCGGATAGGCATCGCGTGCCTGAACCGGGGACTCACCTTGGAGACGATGGGAACGGAGGCTGCATTAGGGCAGGCGTTGGAGTCTTTTGATAAATGTGTCGCGACGCTGGAGCATTCTCCGGAGGTGCCGAAACGACAGCAGATAATGGCTGCGGCACTGATGAACCGTGGAAATGTGCTGTTGAAACGTCAACCGGTGGATGCGGCAGCGGCACGCTATGCGGCGCAACGTGCCATCCAATGCGTCCTTACATCTGAACGGAATGATGTGGCGGATGCGGAGATCGGTTTGAAGTCGCGCCATGTGGCGTGTCGCGCGATGGCGGCGTTGACGGAGAAGATGACGGATGGCGTGGCCAAGTCAGATCTCTTTGCCGAGGCGACGGACTTGGTGGATGACGGGATGGAACTGGTGCGTTATTGGCATGCGAAGGGCGTGAGGGATTTCGGGCCGATCGCGAATGATATGTTCCGATTTGGGGCGAGGGTTTATCAGGTCTATCAACCGCATTTTGTGGATGAGTTTGTGGAGGAGAATCAAGGGATGGGGCTTACGTTGAAATGACGAATGACCAAGCACTAATGACGAAGGAATGAACTAATGTCGAATGACCAAAAGAAAATGGGTATTATGACATTGGGCATTTGTCATTGAGTCATTCCTTCGTCATTCGTCATTTTCTCTTGGTGGAAAAGATTGGAACTGGGGCTAAGTTTGCCGCTTAATAGCTGCATTCCTATGAGAACGACTTTGTTGCCTGCGTTTGCGTGTGCTTTGACGGCTTCTACTTTGCTGGCGGCGGAACCGCCTTTGCCTAAGTTCCGCGCGGTGGATGTGGATACGAAGGTTGAGATCGGTTACGGCATCGCCATCGCGGATGTGGATGGGGACAAGAAGCCGGACATTCTGCTGGCGGATAAGAACACGATCCAGTGGTATCGCAACCCGACGTGGGAGAAATTCGTTATCGCGGAGAAGCTCACGGAGAAAGATCACGTGTGCATCGCGGCTGCGGACATTGATGGCGATGGCAAGGCGGAGATCGCGGTTGGAGCGGGTTGGAATCCGGGCGATACGGTGGGGAGCGGCGCGGTGTTCTATTTGATTCCGCCGGCGGACCGGACGCAGAAGTGGGAGCAGGTGGCTCTGCACCATGAGCCGACAGTGCATCGCATGCACTGGATCAAGAATGCGGCGGGCAAGTATGAGCTCATCGTGAAGCCGTTGCATGGTCGCGGGAATAAGAACAACGAGGGCGAAGGTGGCAAGGTAATGGCTTACACGATGCCGGCGAATCCCAAGGATGAATGGAAGACCACAGTGGTCAGCGACAAACTGCACGCGAGTCATAATTTTCAGGGCGTGAACTGGGACAAAGATGCGGAACCGGAGATCATTCTCGGCAGCAAGGAAGGGGTATTTCAGTTTGATCGCAGCGGCAGCGAATGGAGGCGCACGCAATTGACGGATCAGCCGACGGGCGAGATCCGCGATGGCAAGTTGCCGGGTGGCAAACGATTCATCGCCACAATCGAGCCGATGCATGGCACGACGGTGGCTTCTTATATTCCGACGAAAGATGGTCTGTGGGCCCGTACATTGATCGATGAGACGTTGAAGGATGGTCACGGCTTGGCCATCGGCGATGTGTTGGGTATTGGCAGTGACCAGATCGTGGCGGGTTGGCGCGGGATGATGCCGAAGGGGGTGCCGGGTGTGCGTCTCTTCACGCCGCTGGATAATGAAGGCAAGCAGTGGCGCACTACGCCGATCACGGGCGAAGAGGTGGCGATTGAGGATCTGAAGCTGGCGGACTTGAATGGGGATGGGAAGCTGGACCTGATCTTGGCCGGGCGGGCGACGAAGAATTTGAAGATTCTTTTTAATGAGAGGTGAGAGAGGGAGGTGTTTTCGGTCAATCTCTATACCATTTTTGAGTGCCGGTTCTTATTGTGAGTTCGGTGGTGAAGACCGAAGTTAGGGCAAAGCGGCAGCTTTGCCCCACCATGATGGTAGAAGGTAAGGCCGAAAGGTCCAAAGGCTGACCGCATATTGCCTTTTTAACAGGAGACGTTTGACCGCGAGGCGGGATGTGATAAACATCCCGCTTTGTTGCTTTTTGCAAGAGTGTGTATGGCAAACGAGAAGTTTAACGCGTTTAAGAAAACGAAGGGTTTCCGTCGCTTGGTATGGGCGACGGTGGTGCTGGTGGTGTATTCCATCGTGGGTTTCCTAGTGCTTCCGGCGGTGATTAAGTCACAGCTCATCAAGCGCCTGCCGGAATACACAAAACGGCAAGTGTCCATCGCGGATGTGAAGCTGAATCCCTTCGCGCTGTCTTACACAATGCGCGGTTTTTCGCTGACGGAGACGAATGGTGAGACGTTTGCGTCGTTGGGCGAAGTGTATGTGAATTTCGAATTGTCCTCCATCTTTAATGGGGCATGGACGCTGGGGACGGTTTCGGTGAAAGAGCCGTTTGCACAGGTCACGCGCAAGGCGGATGGGACGTTCAATTTCGACAACCTCATCCCTCCGGCGGATACGAATGTTGTGAAGGAAGTGAAGCCGTTGCCTGCGGTGCTGGTGGAATTGTTGACGATCGAGGGTGGAGCGGTGGCATTCACGGATGAGACGCGGCCGGGGCCGTTCAAGACGAAGATCGCGCCGATCCAGTTCGATCTCACGCAATTGACCACGCGACCGGACAAGCACAGCCCGTATGGCTTCACAGCAAGCGATGATGCTGGGATGAAGCTGTCTTGGACAGGGCGTGTCTCGGTGCAGCCGCCTGCGTCATCGGGCACACTGAAGATCGAGGGTGTTTACCTGCCGAAGTATGCGAACTATGCGGCGGAGTTTTTTGATGGTGAGATCGTGCAGGGGAAAGTGAACGTGGATGGCAAGTATGGCTTCTCACTCGCGGGTGCGATGCCATCGGTCACATTGACGAATGGTCTGGTGCAAGTGCGGGATCTGAAGGTCACGGCGAAGGGGGACACGTTGGTGACTTTGCCGACGGTGGATGTGAAGGGGATCGTGGCGTCGCTAGAAGAGCGGTCGATCAAGGTCGGTGAACTGGCGACGAGCGGGCTCGAGGCGAAGGTGGTGCGGGAGAAGGATGGAAGCATCAATCTGCTGAATCTCATCAAGCCGCAGCCGGTGGTGACAAATGCGGTGAGCACGAATGTGACCGTGGTGGCAACGAGCAATGCCGCACCGTGGAGGGTGGCCCTGGATTCACTGCAAGTGGCGAACTACAGCGTGACTGTGGAGGATCGAACGTTGGCGAAACCGGCATCGCTCAAGGTGGACCAGGTGGCGGTGCGGGTGGATGGTTTTCAACTGACGACGAATGCGACGCTGACGACGAAGGTCTTCGCGCGTTTGAACGAAGCGGGCACGGTGGAGGTGTCCGGGCCGGTGCATGTGTTTCCGCCGGATGGGGAATTGGCGATCGAGTTGAAGGAGATGGACCTCCGACCGTTGCAGCCGTTCGCGGCACCGTTTGTGAATGTGGCGATCCGGAGCGGGTTGCTCTCCACGAGTGGCAAGGCGCAGTTCGCATTGCCTGCGAGTGGTGCGCCGAAGCTGACGTTCAAGGGCGATGTGAAGCTGGATAAGTTCGATACGGCGGATGGCACGGAGTTCCAGGATTTCGTGAAGTGGGAGGCGCTGGCGATCAGTGGTATTCAACTGCAAAGCGAGCCGCAGGATTTGCAGGTGCAGGAGGTGAAGTTGAAGGGATTGCAGACGAGCTTGATCATCGGGACGAACAAGCAATCGAACATCGAGACGATCTTGATGACGAAGGCGAAGACGACGAATGAGGTGGTGGCGGTAACGAATCAGACGGCGTCGGCGAGCGTGCAGACGAATGCGAGTGTGGTGCCGGTAAAGCTGGCGAAACTGGTGCTGGAGGATGGTTCGTTGAAGTTCGTGGATAATTCCATCCAGCCACATGCAGTCATCGCGGTGCAGAAATTTGACGTGAGCGTGGATGGGCTTTCGACCATTGAGGAACAACCTGCGACGGTGGCCATCAGCGGGCGCGTGGATGAACTGGCGCCGTTCTCGGTGACGGGCAAGGTGCGGCCAGTGTTGACGAATCTGTTAGTTGATTTGGTGATTAGCAATCGTAACACGGATATGACGGCGTTCACGCCTTACATGGAGAAGTTCGGCGGGTATCCTATCACGAAAGGCAAGGTGAGCGTGGGGTTGAAGTATGAGATCGTGGGCATGGCGCTGAAATCCGAACACAGCGTGGTGGTGGATCAATTCACGCTGGGGACGAAGAACAGCAGCCCGGATGCGATCAATCTGCCGTTGAAGCTGGGTGTGGCGTTGCTGAAGGATCGGCATGGGAAGATTGAGCTCGATCTGCCGGTGAACGGAAGATTGGATGATCCGCAATTCCGCGTGTTGCCGGTGGTGATGAAGGTGCTGGTGAACTTGGTGACTAAGGCGGTGGCGTCGCCGTTCGCGCTTTTGGGCAAGCTGGTGGGTGGTGGGGAGGAGATGAGCTTTGTGGCGTTCGAGCCGGGTGTGGGAACGATACCGGAAGCGGAGCAGGCGAAGATGGAGAAACTGGCGAAGGCGCTGTATGAGCGGCCGGGCTTGAATCTGGAGATCGCGGGGGCGGTGGAGATGAAGGGGGATCGCTCGGCGCTGGCGAAGTTGAAGTTTGAGCAGCAGTTGAAGGGGATGCGTTTGAAAGAGATCGCGGCGACGGGGGTGACGCCTCCGTCGATGAGTGAGTTGAAGATGGAAACATCGGAGCGGGAGCGTTTGGTTACGGCGGCGTATGTGGAAGTGTTTGGACCATTGCCGGTGGCTACGAATGTGGTGGTGGCGACACCTGTGACTAATGCGGTGGTGGCTGTGGCTACGCCTATGACAAATGCGCCTGCGGTAGTGAAAAAAGAGGAGATGAAGCCGGAAGTGAAGAGTGAAGCCAAAGCGAAGAAACGTTTTACTGAACAATTGCAGGGTGCGGCCGCGCAGCTGGCTTTTGCAGAGCGGAAGAAGAAGGTGGTAGTGAAGAAGCCTGCAGAGGTGGTGAAAAAGGAAGAGGTGAAGGCTGTGGAAGCGATAAAGGTTGCTGAGACTGTGGCTTCTACTCCTGCGGTGCCGCCAGTCCAGTCAGTTCAAACGACGCCGACAATCACCCTTGCGGAGATGGAGGCGAAGTTGCTGGAGCGCGTGAAGGTGGAGGATAATGAGTTGCGAGATCTGATGTTGCAGCGGGCGCAGAGTGTACAGACGTTATTGTTGAAGACGGAGAAGGTCACGGCGGAGAGGTTGTTCATCATCACGCCAAAGGCGTTGGATGAGGCATACCGCGGGGAGAGCAAGGTAGACCTGTTGTTGAATTAGTAAAATCCCCGGTGGAAGTATCAGATGTTTGGTGATGGCCTTGGTTTGGGCATCGCGGCAGCGATGCCCCCTGGGATGAGAGGGACTGGCGCAGGTTCGGTTGCTAACATTTGAGCCATTTCGCGCATGACTTATGACCTGAACACGTTATCAATACGCACAATGATTTTATTCGATGTAAAAATGCGGGCGGTTTTGTCCCGTAGGATGGCCCTGAAAGCGGGAAGCTGGGTTTCGGCGATGGCTTTGCTGGCGGGGGTGGTGGGTTTCGCACTGCACGAAGCGATGGCGGCGGACAGCAAGTTGCTGGCGGGGGCGGAATTGATGCAGCGTGGGCCGCGTCCGGCGCGTCCAGCGTTGCCAGCGAGTACGTTGCCGTTGAAGTTCATTAAGGGGGAGCGGATCGCGTTTGTGGGTGGCGGGCTGGGGGAGCAGATGAATCGCAGCGGGGATTTTGAGACGTTGCTGCATTCGCGCTTTCCGCAGCAGGAATTGGTGGTGCGGAATTTCTGTCGTCCAGCGGATGAGGTGTCGGTGCGGCAGCGGTCGAGCGGTTACACGGCGTTGGATAATCCTTTGAGCGCGTTCGGGGCGGATACGATCTTCTGCTTCTTCGGTTTCAATGAATCGTATGCGGGCGCGGAGGGTGTGGCGAAGTTCAAGGCGGATTACGCGAAATTTCTGGATGATGCGGCGAAGGAATATCCACGGGATGATGCGGGGAGTGCGCCGCGATTGGTGTTGGTTTCGCCAGCAGCGTTTGAGCCGACGGGGGGCAAGTTCCTGCCGGAGGGGACGAAGGAGAATGCGAATCTGAAGCTGTATGCGAATGCGGTGAAGGAAGTGGCGGCGGAACGGAAGATCGCGTTTGTGGATCTTTATACGCCGACGCTCAAGGCGTTCAGCAAGAAGAAGGGAATGCAGTTCAGCAGCAACGGCATGTTGCTGAATGAGGAGGGCAATCGCGCGGTGGCAGAGGCGTTGGACGAAGCGCTCTTTGGCACGGAGAATCCGGCGATGGCGGGTTCGTCCGGTTACGAGAAATTGCGTGAGGCGGTGAATGACAAGTCCTGGGTACACATGCAGGACTATCGCATGCTGAACGGCTGGTATGTGTATGGTGGCCGTCGCACGTTCGATACGGAGACGTTCCCGCGTGAGTATCTGAAGATCCGCAACATGGTGGAGGTGCGGGATCGTTACGTGTGGGACATCGCGCAGGGCAAGCCGGTGGCGAAGGTGCCGGATGACAGCAAGACGGGAGAACTGATCGTGCCCGCGCCGGGATTTGGTCGCTGGCCGTCCAAGGAGCCGAAAGAACTGAAGTATCCGACGCCGGAGGAGAGCATTAAGACGATGGAAGTGCCAGAGGGTTTCGAGGTGCAACTGGTGGCAAGCGAGAGGGAGTTTCCGGAACTGGCGAAGGTGAACCAGATCAATTTCGACAATAAGGGCCGTTTGTGGGCCTCGTGCATGGCGAATTACCCGCAGTGGAAGCCGGGTGAACCGAGGCCGAATGATCGCTTGCTGATCTTCTCGGATTTCGATGAGAGGGGCAAAGCGAAGAAGTGCACGGTGTTTTACGACAAGCTCATTTGCCCGACGGGTTTTGAGTTCTGGAATGGTGGCGTGATTGTTGTCGATGAACCGCGGCTTATCTGGCTCAAAGATACGGATGGGGATGATAAGGCGGACATCGTGCAGGAGCTGAGCGATGGTTGGGCCACGGATGACACGCATCATACGATCGGTGCGTTCGAGTGGTCTCCGGGCGGTCTGCTGCACATGTTAGAAGGTGTGAGCATGAGCACAGCGGTGGAGACGCCGTGGGGTGCGATGCGGCAGTTCGGCAAGGCGGGTTGCTACGTGCTGGACCCGCGCTCGCAGAAGCTGCGCTGGTTCACGACACCGGGTTACGGCAATCCGTGGTGCTATGTGTTCGATTGGTGGGGCCAGGGTATCGTGGGTGACGGCACCACGCCGCAGCAGCATTGGGACACGCCTCTCAGCACGGCGGTTTACAGTGGGCGCAAGGGCTTGAACACGGTGTTCAATGGCGAGGGGATGCGGCCGAACGTGGGCACGGAGTTTCTCTACACGCGGCAGTTCCCAGATGATGTGCAGGGACATTTCATCTTCGCGTGCGTGATCAACATGAACGGCCTGACGCGGTTCAAAATCGAGGACGATGGCGCGGGGTACAAAGGCGCGCGGCTGAAGAAAAACGTGAGCGGCAAAGATGTGCCGTATGACCTGCTGACGGCGAAGGATAACATGACGTTCCGCCCGACGGACCCGCAGATCGGGCCGGATGGTGCGTTGTATTTCGGTGACTGGAGCGCGGCGCTCATCGGGCATATGCAGTATTCGCAACGTGACCCGGGTCGTGATCAGAAGCACGGGCGTTTGTTCCGCTTGGTTTACAAGGACAAACCTTTGCTGAAGCCGGTAACGCAGCATGGCAAGAAGGTGAACGAACTGCTCGATCAGTTGAAGGAATACGAGCCGCGCACGCGTTATCGCGCACGCCGGGAATTACGCGATCGCCCGACGGCAGAGGTCATCAAGGCTGTGAAGTCTTGGGTTGCGAAGCTGGACCCGAAGGACAAGGAGTATGATCGCTTGCGCCTGGAAGCGCTCTGGGTGCAGCAGGGGCATCACGCGGTGGACCCGGCGTATCTGCAACAGGTCTTGCGCGCGAAGACGCCGGAAGCGCGGGCAGGTGCGACGCGTGTGCTGGCGGATGAGTGGGAATACCTCTCGAATCCGATGCAGTATATCAAGACGCAGGTGACGGATGAATCGCCCCGCACGCGCGTGGAGGCGATCCGCGCATTGAGCTATGTGCGCACGAAGGAATCGGTGGAGACGCTGCTGCTGGCGGCGGCATTGCCACGCGATTACTGGATCGATTACACGCTGGAGATGACGCTGGGTGCGCTGGAGCCGGTGTGGAAGGACGAGTTCAAGGCGAAGACCATCGCGAACAATAATCCGGCAGGACTGGAAGTGCTGAATGAGTTCGCGAACCGTTCGCAGCCTTCGGGCATCGCAACGGCGGCGTTGAAGAAATTCCTCGCGGCACCGGATATGCCGCAGAAGGATTTGGACAAGGTGCTGGCGGACATAGCGAAGGCGAAGGGCAATGTGGACAACGGCAAGGCGGTGTTCCGCCGCATCTGCATCGCGTGCCATAAGTTTGGTGCGGAAGGCGTGGATTATGGTCCGGCGATGAACGGTGTGGCTTCACGCATGACGAAGGAGTTGATAGTCGAGTCCATCCTGGAACCGAATGCGAAGCTGGATCCGAAATTCCTCACGACGAATGTGGAGACGAAGGATGGCGAAGCTTACACGGGCTTCATCCTGTCGGATACGGCAGACGTATTGAAGCTGCGCATCGCGGGTGGCATCGATCAGGAGATCAAGAAAACAAACATCGCCAAGCGCGATACGGTGAAGCAGAGCAGCATGCCGGAGGGCTTGGCAGGCGGCATGTCACCGACGGAGTTCATCGATCTGATCGAGTTCTTGAACAGCCAGAAAGCGCCGGCTGTGAAGAAGTAAGGGTGCGGTGAGATTGTTCATAAGGCGCACCTGTGATGGGTGCGCCTTTTTTTTGTTTTGATTTTAACCACAGATGGACACAGATCAACACAGATGGAGAAACATCGAACATCCAATGCCCAACATCGAACATCGAGAGAATGGAGTTTGAGCCGCGGTGGCGGCTGAGGAAGGAACTGCCGGCAAGATTCCGGCAGCACATTGCAGTTGGCACACGGCAGGTTGCCAACCTGTGCTACGTGGGGCATGCTCGGGGGATTTCGTTAAAGAAATTTTTGTTTATGCGTGATTTTTTGAAATTGGGGCGGGTGTTGTTTTTGAGTGCGGGATTGCTGTTCTCGCAAATGGCGATGGCACAGGAGGTGGCTCCTTTGGCATCGGAGGCGTATACGCGTTCTTTGGTGAGTGCGGGGGATACGGCGCGGTTGCAGCGGGTGTTGGTGAAGGCGCGCGAGGGGAAGCCGATCGTGGTGGGTGTCATCGGTGGTTCCATCACACAGGGGGCGAAGGCGTCGAAGCCGGAGTTGAAATATGGAGCCTTGGTGGCGCAGTGGTGGCGGACGAATTTTCCGAACAGCAAGGTGGAGTTCGTGAATGCGGGCATCGGCGCGACGGGTTCGAATTACGGCGCGTTGCGCGTGGGGCGGGATTTACTGGCGAAGAATCCAGATTTCATCGTGGTGGAGTATGCGGTGAATGACGGGAATGTGAAGGAATCGGCGGAGACGCTGGAGGGATTGGTGAGGCAGATCTTGAAAGCACCGAATCAACCG
The DNA here is from genome assembly GCA_036405135.1 of Verrucomicrobiia bacterium. Classification (NCBI taxonomy): domain Bacteria; kingdom Pseudomonadati; phylum Verrucomicrobiota; class Verrucomicrobiia; species Verrucomicrobiia bacterium. The sequence goes on from DASWYF010000044.1 coordinate 62,658, forward strand.
GCGGTGGTGATGCTGTTCACGATGAACAAGAGCGGTGGCAATGCGCAGGAGTGGCATAGCAAGGTGGGCGCGCATTATGGCATTCCGATGGTGAGCTTCCGCGATGCGCTCTGGCCGGAGATACAGGCGGGCAAGTTGAAGTGGGAGGATGTGGAGGCGGATGAGGTGCACCCGAATGATCGTGGCCACGCGTATGCAGCGGAGTTCGTGACGCGGTTTGTGGATTCGGTGGAGAAGAAGAGTGCGCGGGCGGATTCAATGATCGGTGCCCTGCCGCCGCCGTTGTTCAGTGACCGGTTTGAGTTCACGAAATTGCTGGAAGCGGGCGATCTAAAGCCGGTGGCGAACAAAGGTTGGGCGTATGATGAGAAGAACAAGGCGTGGCAGAGCGAGACGCCGGGGAGTGTGATTGAATTCGAGATCGATGGGACGCTGATCTATGACATGTGCTGGCGCATCAAGGGACCGATGGGGCGCGCGAAGATTTCTGTAGATGACAAGGCACCGCAGACGCGTGAGGCGTGGTTCAATCAGACGTGGGGCGGTTATCGTGTGACGAGTGAGCTGGCGCGGGATATTGCGCCGGGGAAGCATCGGGTGAAGGTGGAGTTGCTGGCGGAGAAGAACGCGGAGAGCACGGGGACGCAGTTTAGGGTGTTGGGGTTAGGGGCGGCGGGAGTGAAGTGATTTTTTAGCCACAGATGGACGCGGATAAACGCAGATGGAGAGTGGCGAAAAGAAAAATATCGAGCATCCAACGTCGAAATCTGAACTGTTTATGCATGACGGTGAGCTTGGTTGAAAACAATGAAGCCGATCCAGATAGCGGTTTGTGGTGCGCCACAGGTTGGTAAATCGACTTTGCTGGAGAGAATGTCATCCCTTTGTGGCTGGCGAGAAACAGTGCGGACACTCTGGAAAGATGCTGTGCAGATTGAATTGCATGCTCGGGTAAAAGGCGTCGATCATTTGTTTCGAACGTTGCCTGGTCCGATTCTGTATTTTGAAAAGAGGATAACAGAATTGTTGAAGGATGCGGATTTGATCATCTATGTCATCCAACCTAACCTTATGGAAGGTGACGACGTCATTCAGTCAGATTTTTTGGACAAGCACTTGAAGATCGCTAAAAGTCTTGGCCGGGATTGGGATGCAGGAAAATGGCTGCTTGTGATGAATAAGGCTGATCGTGCAAAGGAGTCTTCGATGTTGGAGAAATTTCCTCAAGTGCTAAGAAAGCATGTGATCTTTACGCAAGCAATTAACGGACAGGGGCTGGAATCATTACTTAAGAAAATTGAAGGTATGGTGTAAGAGCGATTGTTTCAAGCGATGTGGCGTTACTATTTGGTACTCGGTTTCGTGGTGGGCGTTGAAGCGGCTTAAAAGCCGCGCTCCTGTTGTATGCGGAAGCTTTTGTGTCGCCGAATTGTCTGTGCTGATTGGTGATAACGCTTAGGACTCGCAAGGGAACGCGGAGCACCGCTCCCTGCCGGGGATGAGGGTCATTTCACTAAGCGTGAAATGAAATGCAGGTCGCGATCAAAGAACCAACTGGCTGGGGCGGGGTAGAGGTTGAGGGAGCGGAGTTCGGTTTCGGTTTTTAGATTTAGTTGCTGGAAGGCGGCGGTCCATTGGGCGCGGGTCCAGTAGTTGTAGGGGAGGACGACGCCGTGGTGGGCGTTGCCGACGTAGTCCATGAAGCGGAGCGTGCTATGGGCGAGGAAGCCTTCTTGGGTGTGGTCTTTCAGCAGGATGCAGTTCTTCGTCACGCGCGCGGCTTCACGGAGCATGATGGTCGGGTCTTCGGTGTGGTGGAGGACATCGACGAAGAGGACGCAATCGAAGGTCTTATCAGGGAAGGGGAGCTTGTGGCCGTCGAATTTCGTGACGGGGATGGCGGTGTGCGGGCGGATGAGGACGTCCACGCCTTCCGCAGTGATGTCCGGGCGGAGTTCGCAAAGGCGTTTTGTCAAAGTGCCATCGCCACAACCTACGTCGAGAAGACGTGCGTTCGCAGGGATGAGCTTGGCGATGTGATCGCTCAACACGCGGATGCGGCGGGTGAAGACAAACTGGCCGTGGATATGAGAGACGGGGTTCATGGGGATGGCCGCAAAAAGGCGCAGAAGGCGCAAAAAGGAATGACTAATGACGAAGCTCGAATGACGAAGGAATGAGCAATGACTAATGGGGAAGAGAAACGTTCAACGTTCAACGTCCAACTTTCAACTTCCAAAGTGGGGAGGCGGCACGTCAAGCCGTGTCGTCGGAAAGCGGAGTCAAGCCTCCGCACTCCAAAAGGGGAGCTTTTAACGTCCAGAGAAGGGATGGGTGTCTCCTCTCCCCGGCCCTCTCCTCCGACTCCGGAGGAGAGGGAGATAGGGGCGTTCAAAGTGATTGAGAGCTGCTTAGAGTTTGGTTGTGCAGTTGCTTCGACGGCGGCTCGCTGAGGATAGCGAGCCCTACCATTGTATTGCCCAAGTGCGCTAAAATTTTCTTTGGAGGCTATGAGGCTTAGTTTGGGCTCGACCCCGACTGTAGCCGGGGCTGGCTCGTCTCGCTCTACCAACATCAGGCGTTTGTGACTTATGTGCCTTTTTATGGTCATGTGTTTTCTTAACGGCGTTTGAGGCCGAGCACACTCAGGAAAAAGCTGGAGAGAACCGTCTGGCATCCTAGCGCGAGCAATACAAAGGAAGGGATCACGGTGCGCAGGGTATCGGCGGGGACGAGTGGTCCGAATTGAGATTTCTGCCAGCCGAGAACCGCAGAGGCGGTGCCTCCGATGCCCGTTAATATCAGCAAGAGGCCGATGATCAATCCGGCTTCGAGCGTGATGTGGGTGAAAAGTTTTTCCATGCGTTTGTCTGTCGGGAGCAATCCGGTGGTGATCGCAAATGTTTTGGTGAACACGGCGAAGATCACGGATTGAAAGCCGACAAGCACGGCGAGACCGGCGTAAAGCATAGTGTGGACGTCGAAGGTGACATCACCAATTTTTTGTGGTCCAGGCATGAGCCAGATGCCTGCGAGCAGACCCACGAGCATCATGATCGCGCCGGGGATGAGGAACAGCCAGCGTGGGCTGTACATGAGCATGAAGCGGAGATGACGCCAGCCATCGCGCCAGCTGCGGAGATGTGGCGGGCGATTGCGTCCGTCTTTCTTCAGGGTGGTGGGCACTTCGCAGATGCGCATCTTCAGCAGCGAGGCTTTCACGACCATCTCGCTGGCAAATTCCATGCCGGTAGTGCGGAGTTCCATGCGTTCCGCCGCAGCTTTACTGTAGCCGCGCAAGCCGCAGTGGTAATCTTTTATCTCAGGGCAGAAAAACAAGCGGCCGATGCCGGTAAGGACGGGATTGCCTAAATAGTAATGCAACGGGGGCATGGCGCCGGGGAGGATGCCGCCACGAAAGCGGTTGCCCATGACCAAGTCGTAGCCTTCGCGCAGTTTTTCTACAAAAGGCATGAGGTTCACAAAATCATAACTGTCATCGGCATCGCCCATGATGATGTAGCGGCCTTTGGCGGCGGCGATGCCGCCCAAGATGGCGTTGCCGTAGCCTTTGTCTTTCACGGGGACGACGCGAGCACCGGCTTTTTCGGCGATGGCTTGGGAGCCGTCGGTGCTGCCGTTATCGGCGATAAGTACTTCACCGCGAACCTGATGCTTCTCCAAGAAGCCAAGCGCTTTGCGGATACAGACTTCCAAGGTCTCGGCCTCGTTGAGGCACGGCATGAGGATGGTGAGTTCGGGAGCGTCCTCGGGTACCGGTGATTGCTGGTTAATGACCATGAACGGGGTGGAGAGTAGGTGGGGGGAGTTTAAAGTTCAAGGAGTAGAGGCGGCGGAGGTTCAAAGAGCGGGGCGTCAGCGACTTTTGCTGGACAGAACGGGAGAAATTAAATATTTGCTGAGTCAGGGCCGTCTGTCTTTCCTGACGGGTAACATAAAAAGGAGAAGTATGAAAATCAGCACATTGATTATCGCATTGGGATTATTGGGTCAAACCGCCTTTGGGGTTGAGGATATCGAGGCCAGGAGCAAGGCATTTGCCATCCAGAAGTATCCGGATAACGAACGGATGCAAAAATTTACGTACGATGCCCAGATAGCTGCTCATAAGTTCATGGCGACGGTGGCGGACAAAGAAGTGCTTGCCTTGGCCATAAAGGCTTACGCGGATGATTATGCGATGCAAAAATTTACGTATGAACGGCAGCTGGCGGCGAAGAATTACATGGCGACGGTGACGGACAAGGAAGTGCTCGCTTTGGCCAGCAAGGCTTACGCAGAAGATTATGCGATGCAGAAATTCACCTACGAACGGCAGCTCACGGCGAAGAATTATATGGCGACGGTGACGGATGCAGAGGCCAAGGCGGCGGCGGGGCGCAAATACCCGGAAGACTACGCGATGCAAAAGTTCACGTATGACAAGGAGGTCGCGGCCAAAGGGTCTATGAGCAAGCCGCTGGTGCAAGGAAGCATAGAGGAGCAGATCAAAGCCTACGCGCGGAAGAAGTTTCCCGATGACGCCGACATGCAGAAGTACGTCTATGATGAGCAGTTGAAGGATTACCGTTATATGGCGACCGTGACGGACAGTGAACTCAAGGCGTATGCCATCAAGAAGTTTCCGGATGATTACTCGACCCAGAAGTTTGTTTATGACCAGCAGGTGGAAGATAAAAAGTATATGGGGACAGTGGCGGACAAAGAGGTCAAAGCGATCGCGTTGAAGAAGTTTCCAGACGATTATTCGACACAGAAGTTCGTCTATGACCAGCAATTGGAGGACAAGAAGTTCATGGCATCCCGGCCTGATAACGCAGCAAAACGGGAGGCCATCAAGAAATTCCCCAATGATTTCTCCACGCAGAAATTTGTTTACGAACAGCAGTAATTTTACTGCGCCGTCGGGGGTGGGGAAGGGAAGCATGGCGGGTTTTCCTGAAAAAGATGGTTGGAAAATGAAAACAGTTGTTGACGAAAACTACGCGATTGCTACTTTTTCCGCCCCTGACCAGTTCGGGCGCTTCATTGTTGCCCGACGTCTGGATTTGGTTTGTTAGGTGAAAACGGCCAGCCTGCGAACACGAGAGGCTGGCTCTATTTGCCTTTAAAAACGGCGCGAAAAGCCAAGATTGGCGGCGCCGGGAAAGATTTAAGACATGAAATCGGTATCATTGACGGCATATCCCCGCACTTTGTCGGGTCGTTTGAGTGTTAAAAAGCTGCGTGCTCAAGGGCGCGTGCCTGCTGTGATTTACGGCGGTCAGGCCAAGCCGGAGAACCTCGAGGTGACTCAAAAGGAGCTGGAAAACCTGATCCATCACTCCGTCTCCGAGAATGTGCTCGTGGATTTGAATGTGGGTGGCAAGGCGAGCCGTCTGGCGCTCCTCCAAGACGTTCAGCACTATGCGTTGACTGGTAGCGTGTTGCATGTGGATTTTCATGAAGTTTCCGCCACCGAGAAGGTGACGATTTTGGTGCCCGTGGAGACCAAGGGTGAGGCGGCTGGTGTGAAGACTGGCGGCGGCGTGCTGGAGCACGTGCTCTTCAAGGTCAAGGTCAAGGCGTTCCCGAAGGATCTCCCAGAGGTCATCGAGGTGGATGTGACGAATTTGCAGTTGAACCAGACCATTCACTTGGGCGAGTTGCCGAAGATCGAGGGTGTGGAATACGTGGGTGACGCAAAGCTCTCCGTTATCTCTGTCGCGGCTCCTCGCACGGAGAAGGAAGAGGAGGCGGCTCCGGCAGCAGCTCCTGGCGACGTGGTGGCCATCAAGGAAAAGAAGCCGGAAGAGGGTGCGGCTCCGGCGGCAGGCGCCAAAGCGGCGGCAGCTCCGGCAAAGAAAGACGCCAAGAAGTAATTCTTGGTGGAGTGAGGCGGCCATATGGAGTCGCTGTATCTCATTGTCGGACTGGGAAATCCGGGGTCGCGTTACGCCAATACGCGGCACAATGCGGGTTTCCTGTTGGTGGAAGAGCTGGCCTCCAAGTGGGGTGCCAACTGGACGGATAGCGCCAGTTTACATAGCAGACTGGCGATGGCCCGGGCGGGTGAGCGGAAGGTGTGGTTATGCCAGCCGCAAACTTACATGAATGACAGCGGTTTGGCGGTGCAGGCAGTGGTAAGTTACTACCGGGTGCCGCTGGAGAACGTGGTGGTGGTGGTGGATGACGCAGATTTGCCGATCGGAGAAATCCGGTTGCGGGGAAGCGGCGGCACCGGCGGACATCACGGGCTGGAATCGATAGAGAAGCATTTGGGCAGCCGACAATATGCGCGGTTGCGGGTGGGCATCGGCCGGCAAGAGCAGGATGTCCGCCAGATAGCGGGTTATGTGCTGGGGCAGTTCGGCGCGGAAGAGCGGGAATTGTTCGGCAAGGTCGCCAAACGGGCGTCCGACCAGATTGACTGCTGGTTGACACGTGGTTTGGGTGTGGCCATGAGCCAATTTAACGGTGTGGTGACAGTCTAATTAGATTTTAAATAGAAAGATCATAAAGCTGTGAAACGTTACGAAGGTTTGTTCATTCTGAATACGGCAGGCAAAGAAGAGAGCGTCAACGACGTGGTCAACAAGATCGCGGAAGAGATCGTGGCCGCCGGTGGCAAGGTTGAGACCATCCAGAAGATGGACAAGAAGTCCTTCGTGCGCACGCCGAACCGCAAGGTGACGGCTGGCTTCTATGTGAACATCATCTTCACGAGCAAGCCTTCCGGTCTGACCCCGCTGCAAAACAAGCTCTCGCTGAACAATGACGTTTATCGTGTGATGATCAATCACGCGCCGGTGGTGGTGGCGAAGGCTGACGCAGCCGCGTAAGTGATTTAACCGTCCGCACCATGGCCAGCTTCAACAAAGTCATCCTGATCGGGAACCTGACCCGTGACCCGGAGTTGAAATACACTCCGAAGGGCATGGCGGTGGCGAAACTTGGCCTGGCTGTGAGCCGTTCTTGGAAGACTGACACCGGGGAAACTCGTGAGGAAGTTGCTTTCATCGACGTTGATGCGTTTGGACGGCAGGCAGAGGTCATCGGGCAGTACATGAAAAAGGGTCGCCCCATGATGATCGAAGGCCGCTTGAAACTTGATCAGTGGGACGACAAGACCACGGGCCAAAAGCGTAGCAAGCTCGGTGTGGTGTTGGAAAGTTTTCAGTTTTTAGGCACGGGTCGCAGTGATGATGGTGGCGCTGGCGGTGGAGAAGGTGGTGGCGAGTATGCTCCTCGTGAGGCGCGTCCGCCGCAGCAAGCCCGTCCGAGCCGTCCGGCTCCGGCAGCTCCATCCTCTCCAGCGAGTGATCCGGATATGCCGCCGGTGGAAGATGATGATGTGCCGTTTTGATGCGGCGATGATTTTTTAGACGTTAACCTTTAGATTTAACTCATTTTATGGCGAAGACAGAAGTTATCCTGACGCAGCCCGTGTTTGGCCTGGGCGCAGAATCCGACCAGGTGAAAGTGGCCGCCGGTTATGCCCGCAATTTTCTCCTGCCGCAAGGTTTGGCGATTCCGTTGACGGGTGCGAACAAGCGCCGTCTTGAATCCCTGAGCAAGCGTCGCGCGGAGCGCGAAGCGCTGGAGTTGAACAACATGCTGGAGCTCTCCAAGGGCTTCACGAAGCTCATCTTGGTCATCAAGGTCAAGACAGGGGAAGACGGCAAGATGTTCGGTTCGGTGACGTCTGGTACGATTGCTGACGAGCTGAAGACGCAGTTCGACATCGCGCTTGAACGCAAGAAGATCAACATGCCGGAGCCGATCAAGGGCTTGGGCGAGCATGAAGTGGATCTGAAGCTCCACACTGATGTGCATGCGACCCTCAAGGTGCGCGTCGAGAGCTTGAACCCTCCTCCGGCCCCGGTGGTGACGGAAGCTCCCGCTGGTGAGAAGACCGAGAAGCGCGGCAAGAGCAGCCGCCCGGCCAAGAAGGCGGAGTAATCTGTAGAGTTTTTTCAAGGGAACGGCGGACAGAAATGTCCGCCGTTTTTTTTGCTCAAGGGCGAATTTCTTGCGTCGCTACGCGACGCTGTTCTTTTGCGAGCATCCCGTGGCCTGAAGGCCTGAGCATTACCCACAAGTCTATAAAGGGTGAATGAACAAGACTGAGGACAGGGAGAGCTGTGTTTTTCGGGGGGCGGTTTCATTTGAGAGGCCGGCGGTGAAGGCCAAAGTCAGGGCAAAGCGGCAGCTTTGCCCCACCC
>DASWYF010000045.1 GCA_036405135.1 Verrucomicrobiia bacterium
GATTGCAAATCTGCCGCAGGACTTCCAGTTTCGAACGGTGCTGGTTTGAGTGCTTTTTTGTTTTCACCTGCTCCGTGTGGCGCAGTCAAAATCCTCAGACCAGCATTTTCTGCTTCTACTCCTGTGGTTTGCTACTGATCCTCAAATTTGAAATCCTCCTACCTGTTTGACGTTTCCTGCCCCCCTCTTTAATTTTTTCCCGCATGCCTTTCCCCGTTCAACCACCCACCAGTGCCACACTTTTTGGGAACATTCGACCTTCGTCACGAACCCCGCGCCAATAGGTCGGGGTCGGATTTCGTCATTGATCATTTTTCTCCCCAATATCCCCAACTGCACCTTGCACAAACATTCCCAGTGAATAAACTGTCCTTTGTCTCGTCAGGTTATGGCGGATGTCACAACCGCTTCCAGATGGCGCTTCTTAGAAGTCTCCGCCTAGACGACCTGACCGGCATCTGACCGTCGTCCTGTTTGCCTGTAGGCATGCAGAAACAGCACGGTTCAAGGTAAACAATTTTTACCAGTGATTTCAGCAACCGCCCGGACATTCCCGGTAGTGGTCACTGGTCCGGGAATGCGACCGCCCAGGCAGCCACCGCTACCCGCGCTAACAACACAACGCCTTTGCTATCCGACATGACGAAGAAAAACACGCCTGTATGGACCTGGTTGATCCCAGTGCTCGCCCTCATCACGCTCATTTTGACGCTGATCACCGGCGTTAGCACCGTCACAGCCCTCATTTGTAGCGCTGCGCTCGCCGGTGCCGTGTTCGTCGCCGTCCACCATGCGGAAGTCGTCGCCCATCGCGTCGGCGAACCGTTCGGCACCCTCGTCCTCGCCCTCGCCGTGACCGCCATCGAATCCTCCCTCATCCTCTCCATGATGATGGCCGGCGGCCAGGAGATGGCCGTGCTCGCGCGCGATGCCCTCTTCGCCGCCGTCATGATCATCTGCACCGGTGTCGTGGGCCTGTGCCTCCTCGCCGGCGGCATAGCTCATCGTGAACAAACCTTCCGTGTGGAAGGCGCCAGCGCCGGACTCGCCGCTCTCATCGTGCTGGCCTCGCTCACCCTGGTCATCCCCGCCTTCACCACCAGCACCTCCGATGGCACCTATAATAAATCCCAACTCGCCTTCGTCGCCATCAGCTCCGCCACCTTGTGGGCCATCTTCGTCTTTGTGCAGACCATGCGCCATCGCGATTACTTCATCCCCGCTGAGAATTCCTCTGACCCGGAAGCGCACGCCGCCCCGCCCACGAACCGTGAGGCCTGGATCAGCTTCGGCTTTCTCCTGCTTTCGCTTGGCACCGTGGTGGGCCTCGCCAAGATGCTCTCTCCCTCCATTGAAAAAGTCGTAGCCGCTGCCAACGCCCCACGCGCCGTCGTCGGCATCATCATCGCCGGCCTCGTGTTGCTCCCGGAGACGTGGGCCGCCGTCCGCGCCGCCCGTGCGAACCGTCTGCAAACGAGCATGAACCTCGCCATCGGCTCCGCGCTCGCCACCATCGGCCTCACCGTGCCCCTTGTCGTCGTGGCCTCCCTCATGTTCGATCTGCCCTTGGTGCTGGCCCTCACCCCGAAGGATATCGCCCTGCTGACCGTAACGTTTGTAGTGAGCTCCATCACCCTCGGCACCGGCCGCACCTACATGATGCAAGGCGCCGTCCACCTAGTCCTCTTCGCCGCCTACCTCTTCCTCGCCCTAGTCCCATGATAAAGCGGCGAAGCATCAAGCCCCGTGCTGCCGGATTCCAGCCGGCAGGATAAGCGCGTACGACGCAGCCAACCCGCCCGTAGTGGGACAGGTGCCACCACCTGTCCCGTCTCCCATTCTGATCTGCGCCTATCTGCGTTCATCTGCGGTTAACTTTTCTTTCCCTGTTTTCATTTCTTGCTGATTATGCTGAACTCAATCACCGCCATGAAACACACTCTCACCCTCGCTCTCCTCACGCTGTGTTTCCAACTCACCGCCGCCGCCGAAGTCAAAGTCCGCACCGATTTCGAAGGCGGCTCCGCCCACATCGAGAGCATCGATCAAACCAACAAGGTCATCCGCTTCACCCCCGGTGGCGATCCCGCCCGTGGCTGGGCCTGCTGGTGGTATCTCCGCGTGGACGGCATCGCCAAAGGCGACACGTGGACCTTCGACCTCGCCGCCAGCCCCAAGCCCACGCGCAACGACGGCAAGCTCCAGCCCAATCCCCTCGCCGCCTCGTGGGCCATGGCCGACCGCGCCACCTTTTCCACCGATGAAAAAACGTGGACCCACACCGCCCCCGGCAAACGCGTGGACAAACGCATCCACTACACCGTCACTGGCACCGGCGGCCCGCTCTGGCTCGCCTGGGGCCCGCCCTTCACCCCGCGCGATACCGATAAACTCCTCACCGAAGCGAAAGCCAAACTGCCCACCGCCGAGATCTTCACCCTCGCCACCACCCGCGAGAAACGCCCCGTGAAAGCCTTGCGCATCAATGAGTCAAAGAATCCCCAAGCCCCCGTCATCTGGGCTCACGCCCGCCAACACGCGTGGGAAGCCGGCGCCAGTTGGGTCGCCCGCGGCCTCACCGAATGGCTCGTGAGCGATGACGCAGACGCCCGCTGGCTCCGCGCGAATGCCGAGATCATCCTCATCCCCATCATGGACGTGGACAACGTCGCCACCGGCAACGGCGGCAAAGAAGCCGACCCCCGCGATCACAATCGCGACTGGACCGAGCAACCTGTTTACCCGGAAGTCGCCGCCGCCCAAAAACGCCTGCTCGCCTACGTGAAAGAAAATCGCCTCAGCCTCTTCCTCGATCTGCACAATCCCGCCCCCGGCGATCGCCAGCCCTTCTTCTTCGTCGGCCCGGAAGAAGACCTCACGCCCCAAGCCAAAGAGAACCGCGCCAAATTCCTCGCCGCCGCTATGACGCACATAAACGGCCCTCTCCCCGTGGAAAAGAAAACCCGCACCACCGGCGCCAGCTACCATCCCCTCGTCAAACAGATCAGCGGCATGTGGGTCACCGCGAACGGCAATCCCCACACCGTCGCCGCCTGCCTCGAAACCTCCTGGAACACCCCGCACAGCACCACTGAAGGCTACTTGACCGTCGGCAAACAATTAGGCGAAGCAGTGACCGCTTACGTGAGGCAGCAGAAGTAAGTCTGATTCTCGCTCATCCATCACCATGCCCAAAAAACGTTCGCCATTCTATCAACCACTACCCGATCATGGCATAGTTGTCGCAGTCAAACTGGAAAATGGACTGTGGTGTTATGTGAGAAAGTATGTGCTTTGCTACGGCTTTCTCCCATTCCTTTCACGAGCACCTTTATCCGCCAAACAACTTCCCACTCTGCAAGCCGCCCTCTGTTTCGACCTCTGGTGCTACGATTCAGAGCCGACACCCATGGTTTACATCGGCAAGTTTCCCTTCGCCAACCAGGCGGAATCCATTGGTGAACCTTGCTATACCGCTCCGGACATCATCGATAACTGCTACAGGATCCATGAAGTAGCCAATGGCATCTCGCGCCTGAGAAAGACCAAGGATGTCAACGAAGTATCCGGCATGCGACTTCAACGCCGCTACGAGCCTTCAGAATTCGGTAAATTTCTAAATGGAAAGACCAGTGCTTGGCCCATCTTATAAAAACCCTTACCCTCACTCCGTGCAACCGCGTCGTCTCGACCAGATCTTTTCCCGCTACGGCTACGGCAGCCGGAGCGAGGCCCGTCATTGGCTCAACTCCGGTCGCATCACCGTCAAAGGCGTCATCGCTAAAGAGCCCGATGATAAAGCCGACCCGCTCGATGTGCTCATCGATGGCAAACCCATTGAAGCGCCCGATGGCCTGCTCGTCCTATTCCACAAACCCGCCGGTTACGTCTGCTCCCACGACACCCGCGAAGGCGCGAACATCTACGATCTCCTGCCGCCGCAATGGCTCCAGCGCAACCCACCCGTGACCTCCATCGGCCGCCTCGATAAAGACACCACCGGCGTGCTTCTGCTCACCGACATCGGCGAGATCGTCCAACGCTGGACCTCACCCAAACACAAAGTCTCCAAAATCTACGACGTCACCGTGGAAGGCGTCCTGAAGCCCGAACTCATCCCCCTCTTCGCCGCTGGCACTTTGCAGCTCGAAGACGAAGATAAACCCTGCCTCCCTGCAAAACTCGAGATCCTCTCCGCGAATACCGCCCGCCTCGAACTCATCGAAGGCAAATACCATCAGGTCAAACGCATGTTCGCCAGCCAAGGCAACCCCGTCACCAAACTCCACCGCAGCCGCTTCGGCGATCACACCGTAGATGATCTGCCCGCAGGCCAATGGCGCGCCATCCCCCTCCCCAAACTGTAGCCGCGGACATTAGTCCGCGCTTGCCGCCCTTTTAGTCAGCGCCGACTAACCTCGGCAGCTACGGCTCACTTTCCCCATTGCACAATTTCCCCCTCACCCCACAATCCGCCGCGTTGTGTCAATGACGACGGATGCCCATCCTGCCGCCCCTTCCGCGGAGATCACCCGCCTGACGTTCCGTAGCGAACGTTGGCGGGCATTCAGTTCTGGCATCCTCGAAACCGCCGCCACCACGTTCCTCCTGCTCATCGCCGTGAAGGAACTTCACGCGGGCGCGACGGCGAAAGCCCTCATCGCCGCCGGTGGTAGTGTGGGTTTGTTGCTGGGCCCTCTGACGGTTTCCTTCGTGCAAGCACGCGGGATGAAGCCCTCCGATGCCGCCGCGCGCATGGCCATGATGGGTGCCGCCGCCTTCGTCGTGATGGCGCTATTGCCGTTTCTGCCCGTCTATGTCATCGGCAGCATCGTGGCACTCACTGCATCCACAGCGGTGATCCCGCTCATCACCCAGGTCTATCAGGAGAATTATCCGGATAAGGAACGCGGACGAATGCTCTCGAAGTCGTTTGTTATCCGCATCGCCACCGCCGCCATTTTCAACGAACTCGCCGGACGCGCCCTCACCGGTCATCTCGAAAAATATCAATGGCTCCTGCTCGTCTTCGCCGCCGCCTATGTAGTGGCCGCCTATTGGCTCGCGAAAATCCCTTCCACCCCCCTGCACGTCAGCGGCGGCACGCATCCCTTCAAATCCCTGCGCTATGTGAAGGAAGACGCGCTCTTCCGCCAAACCTTGGTCGCCTGGATGCTCATGGGCTTCGCGAACCTGATGATGATACCCCTGCGCGTGGAATACCTGGCCAATCCGCAATACGGCTATGCCCTCACTGCGGGAGAGATCGCGTTTCTCGTCGGCGTGGTCCCAAATCTTGCGCGCCTCGTCCTCAGTCCCTTCTGGGGCTGGGCCTTTGATCACATGAATTTCTTCATGCTGCGCGTGGTGTTAAACATCGGCTTCGCGCTCGGCATCCTCTCCTTCTTCACCGGCGAGACCATGACCGGCATGCTCATCGGCGCGATCATCTTCGGTGCGTCGAATGCCGGTGGTGACGTCGCATGGAGCTTGTGGGTCACCAAATTCACCGCGCCCGAACGCGTGGCGGATTACATGTCCGTGCACACCTTCTGCACCGGATTGCGTGGACTTTTCGCTCCGCTCGCCGCCTTCCACCTCGCCGCACATTTCACACTCATCCAGCTCGGCTGGTTCGCCGCCACCTTGATCGGCCTCTCCTGCGCCGTCCTGATCCCCGAAATCCCCTGGGGCAAGAAAGCCAAGCAATCCGCCCCCCTCACTGAAGAAGTGCAGGATTAGCTGGAGCGCCGGCCTCCGGCCCGGCTCGAACGACGAATCCTTGCGCCCCGTGCTGCCGGATTCCAGCCGGCAGGACAATCGCGCCCGACGAATCTCAAGCCCCGCCACGTAGGCACACTCCGTCCGTAAATGAGAACAATTGAGAGAACCCAAAACTCCTAAAACTTACACGCCGATTCAGCGATCGGCGCTCCACTCACCTCACGCCGCCCACAACCGCAGATCCGAAGGCATCGGCACCACGCGCTCGCGCGCATGAGCATACCGCAACGCCATCTGATGGCTCCGCTCAATGGAACTCTCCAGCGCTGCACGAAAGCCTTCGTGCGCGAGCAATTCGCCCCAAACCTCCGGCCCCACCACCCCGGCCAGCCATTGTTTTTGCGTTTCTGTAGGTTTCATACCGTCTGCTTTTTGTTGCTGTAAGATTCGACGGCGCGGCTTTCCTCTTTATTGAATTTCTTTCAAAATATTTTCACCCCTTTTAAGCACAAAAAAGACCGGCAGAGCATCTTCCGCTCCGCCGGTCTGCACTTCACTCACTGACAATCACTTACATCAATCGGTTCAGCTCACCTGGATGCGACGCGGCTTCACTTTCTCTGCCTTCGGCAGCTCCAAAGTCAGCAGCCCCTGATCGATTTTCGCCACGATGCGATTCGTATCCACCACTGGGTCCAATTCAAAGACCCGTCGGTAATCGCGACCCGTGCTTTCACGATAAAGCGGCTCACCTACCCCAGATACCGCCTTGCGATGGCCGATGATGGTCAGCTCGTTATCTTCCAGGAGGATTTCGAGCCCATCCTTAGCCACCCCCGGCATCTCCGCATGCAGCACATACCCATCCTTCTCTTCATGGATATTCACGCGCGGCGTCAGATAGCTCTTTTGCTCCTGCTTTGCCTGCGCAGGTGCCGCCTGGGTGCCATTGGTTTCGGTAACAGTATTCGTCATAACTCTAAGTTCTCTTTGGTGTCCGAGGCGATTTACCTCGGACGGATTGTTCACGTTTTTCGTTTTGGTTCGTTCGTTTGTTATTCTCCCGTCACCGTGATCTGGCGCGGCTTGGCTTCTTCGGCTTTTGGCAGCGTCACCGTCAGCACACCATCTTCATAGGTGGCCTTGATGTTGTCCGCCTTCACCTGTTTCGGCAGCGTCACTGTGCGATGGAAGCGGCCATAGAAGCGCTCCAAACGATGCGTCGCGCCGTGGTCATCCTTCTGCTCGAACTTGCGCTCACCCGCCACATGCAGCGCACCATCCTCCAGCCACACGTCGATTTCTTCCTTCTTCAAGCCCGGCAATTCCACGCGGGCCACGAGGCTTTCCTTATCCTCATACAGATCGAGGTTCGGCGACCAGCCATTGAAGAAATCCGCCCGGCGCTCCAGCAAGCCAAACGGCTCCTCGAACAACCGGCTGATCTCATCACGCAGATGCGACAACTGCGGGGTCGAACTCCAGTTCCACAAACTCGGATTTTGAATTCTCATCAGTTTCATATCGTTGTTCCTTTCTTTAAAATTCGTTTTTAACCGCAAGCATTAATATAGCGTATGGAATGCCAACTCGCCTGAATTTTCTCAACTCGCACATTCACAGTTATTTACGAAATATTACCCACTCAAATAAACCCCTCAAAGTGAGACATTTTGTCCCAAATTATGTGACTTTGAGAACTTTTCAAAGTGTGACAAAATGTCCCATTTCAGAAATCATTAGGCAAACCACATCAGCGAGAACTATAATGAGTTAGCGCGTGAGATTGAGGGTCATACTTCTATGGATTTGCGGCTTGTGGCTGAGCAGTCAGGCCGGAGCCGCTCCCGTCGTGAATCTCAAGACCAATTACTACTACATCCAAGGCCAGTCCCCTCGTGAATTGCGTCATTCCATGAATGCGCAACGGCCTAAGAACCAAACCCACGACGCCTTCACCGTCTGGAATGTCACGTGGAGCTACACCTGGCGCAACGCTGAGGGCGGAGGCGTGCTGATCCACCAACCCAAGATCACCGTCACGATCAACACCACGCTGCCACGTTGGAGTCCGCCAAAAGACACGGACAAATTCCTCGTGGACCGCTGGACAGCATACATAAAAGCCCTCGCGCTTCACGAAAACGGTCATGCCGCTTATGCTATTCAAGCGGGACGCGATCTGGAGCAACGCCTCGCCACCCTCGGCAAACAACCCTCCGCCGAACTGCTCAAACAGACTGTCGACATGATCGGCCACCAGCTCATCGCCGAAGCTCGCGAAAAAGAAAAACGCTTCGACGAACAAACCCATCATGGCATGAAACAAGGCGCACGATTCCCCTGATGGAGCGCCGGCCTCCGGCCCGGCTCGAATAATCCGAGTCCCACAAAATTCCCGAAATCTTCCCGACGATTGAAAGATCGGCGCCACACCATACCCACACTTCCCTTCCTTCATTCGCTTGACCCCATTCGGTTGAAAAATTTCTCTCCTGCATCATACTCTTCCCACACCAATTGCCGTATGAAGCGAAGCCACCTAAACCTTCTCATCGCGTTCCTGACGCTTTCCACCTTCGCCATTACTGGCCTTGCCGCGACAAACAAACCCGTCTGGGAACTCGCCCAACCGCTCAAGCCCGTTCCCGGCGCACCGAAGTATAGCGATGTCACCGCCCGCAGCCTCACGCTTCGCCCCGCGAACGCCAAAGACACAAACGACACCTTCCGCATGGCTCAGGAGTTTCATCTTACGCGACTCGACTGGTGCTACGGTGTGGACCGCACCTATGCTCAACGCGCCAAGGAACTGAAACTCAGCATCGGCAGCGCGTTGAGCGCGAATCTGCCGGATGCAAAAGGCAAACGTGACACCGGCCGCGTGACGGATAAGGAAGGCAAACTGCGCACGTATAAATGGATGGCGGATGGCATCTGGGCCGGTTGCCCCACCGCGCCTGAATTTCGTGCCGCCTGGCTATATCACGCCACGAACGCCGTCAACGCCGGTGCAGATTTCATCCAACAAGACGACCCGCACATGAGCACACGCACGACCTCGCTCTGCTATTGCTCACACTGCACCGCTGCCTTCACCAAGTATCAAGCCCAGCACGGCACGAATGCGACCTATGAGAAATTTCAGGAAGACGCCGTGCTCACCTTTCACAAAGAGATGCATCAGCAGCTCGATAAATTCGCCGGTCGCCACGTTCCTTTCTCGCATAACAGCATCATCGGCTTCACCAGCAAGCTGGACTGGACCGCCCCTGCGTTTGATTTCGTGAATGCCGAGATTGAAGGCAAACACGTGCATCCCATGGAACTCGCCAAGATCGCCGCTGTGCGTCGCAGTTCCGGCGTGCCCATGGTATTTCAGTATCGCGAAACCTCCGTCACCGCCAATCGTCGCGCCCTCGCCGCCATCTACGCGAATGGCATGACCATGATGCTGCCGTGGGATGTTTACATGCCGGATAACGCGCCGCGGTATTTCATCGCCAAAGAAGACATCGCCGATCTCTCCGCCTTCATCCGCGCGAACGCCAATTACCTCGATGGCTACGAACACGCCCTCGCCACTGGCCCCGGCCTCACCGCCTATAGTAATCTGTTGAAGCTCGAAGGCGGCACCGTAAACACCTTCGCCTACCTCCGCGCGCAACCTGACAAAGCCGATGCGCCAGTGGTGATCCACCTTGTTGAATGGGCAGACAAAGGCAAACCCTGCAAACTCCTCCTGCACAAAAGCGCTCTTGGTGGTGATCGCAAATTCACCGCCCGCATCCGTCTCCCGCTTCCCTACGATGCCGGCGCGCACACGAAAGCCCAAACCACCGGCATCTTCACCACCCTGATCCAAGAAACCAACCTCCCCATTACCACAAACGGCGACTGGCTCACCATCGAAGTTCCCGCCGTGAACCCTTGGGGAATCTTAGTCCTGAAGCCCGAATGAAGTTGAAATACAATCAAGTGTGGTAGGGACCGGTGTTCTCACCGGTCCGCCGCCGAAACCAATGGCGTGCGAACACTTACGGAAAAGTGACGTCCTCATTCCGAGAAAACCTATCCTCACGCCACGGATCCGCCGTATTCGAATACCCGCGCACTTCCCAAAAACCCAAGATATCCCGATCCAAAAACGTGATCTCACGTATCCATTTCGCGCCCTTCCACGCATAACGCTTCGGCACGATCACCCGCGCCGGTCCGCCATGCTCCACTGCCAGCGGCTTGCCGTTCCAATGATGCGCGATGAGCACATCGTCATCCATGCACGCTTCGAGCGGATTGTTCGTGGAATACCCATCGTAACTCTTGAAGAAAACATGCGTCGCCTCTTTCGTCGGCTTCACCAGATCCATGAGTGTGAAGAACGCGACGCCTTCCCACTGCATGTCATACTGGCTCCAAGTCGTGACGCAATGCATGTCACTCACATCTTTGAACTGCGGCAGCGCGAGAAAATCCGTCCATTTGAGCCTCACCGGATTCTCTACCTTGCCATGGATGTAGAGTTCCCATTCCTCCAACGGCACCTTGGGCTTCACGCCCAGATCGAGCGTCGGGAAATTATGCACCTCCCGTTGTCCGGGCGGCAGACGATTGCTCGACCGCACCGACGGCTTCTCCTGACCCGCCATCTTTCGCGCCCACCGTTCCTTCCGTGCGATGTAGTCGTCTTTCATGGCTTAATAGGAGCGCGGGCTTTAGCCCGCTTCAATGTAAACAAGCAAAGCGCCACCTGGAATTCAAAACGCGTATCCCTCACGCAAACAGCTCACCTCATCAGGTCTTCCACCCGCAACAACTCTTCCCGCGTCAGCACATTCTTTTCCGACGCCAGTGCAAACTCCACCAAATCCTCGCGCGAGGCAATATTCGGCAGGCAACTCGCCACCGTCGGCTCCGCCAGATGCCAGAGCAACGCCGCTTGCGCTAACGTGCGCCCGGTATCCTTCCCCGTCAAAAACTGAAACCGCTCCGCTTGCGCCAAGCCATCACGCAACCACTCCACCCCCAGCTTGCTCCGCGCATCATCCGGCTTGAACCCTGTATCTGCCGTGAATTTTCCTTCCAGTAAACCTGACGCATGCGGCCCACGCACAATCAATGACACCGGCTGCTTCGCTTTCTCCGCCATCAGCCCATGACTGAACCGAACGGATTTGCCCACTTCCTCACGAAACGTCTCCGCCGTGATCGCCAACCCAGGCTTCGGTTCCAACAGATGATGCAGATGCTCGATGACTGTGGGCTTGCCACCATGCACCGCCGCCTTCGCCTCCTCCAGCCAACCCGCACCTGGCCCGAGAGCGATGCCGTGATGCCGGATCTTCCCCGCTTGCTTCAGTGCGTCCAACGCACCTTGCAATTCCTGATGCTGGATCGCCTCCACCGTCACATCATGCAACTGCAACAGATCGATGCGATCGCACTTCAATCGTTGCAATGCCTTATCGACAGCAAAACGGATATACTCCGGCGTGAATTGCACCGAGGGCTTGCCACTCGAATGCAATCGCGCATGCGCGTGATAAAAATCATACCCCACCTTCACCGCGATGGTGATCTCCTCGCGCTGGGAACGAAACGCCTTCGCTAACAATTCCTCGCCCGCTCCCTCCGCATCAACATCCGCGGTGACGAAGAAATTCACGCCCAAGTCCAGCGCATCATGCAGCAGCGCCGTGGCGTCCGTCGTATTGAAATGCCCCCAGCGACCCGTGACCAAAGTCCACAGGCCAAACCCGATCACCGAAACATTGATATCCGTCCCCGCCAGCGTCCGATACTTCATGCAACTGGAAGATGATAAGGCAACAGCTGCGAAACGCAATGCAGCGGAGCGCGACTCTCCGAGTCGCAGCAACTCCCATAAGCAAAGTAAGTTTTAAATTTCCCTTCATTCGCTTGCCCCCATTCGGTTGACATCTTTCCTTCTACGCTCCGCGCTTGCCGTCCGCTCATCTTCACTTACCTTGGCCACATGATCAAACCGTCCGATTTGTTTGACTTGAGCCAGACCGAGCACGCCGCCTTGTTTGAAGGCTGCGAGACCGCTTGGGATGCTCTCAAGAAATTGAAAGCCTACGTCGAGAAGACCGTGAAGCCCGGCCTCAAGAACCGCTGCGATGGCCACGCTTTCATCGGCGATCTCGTCTTCATCGGCGAAGGCACCGTGGTGGAAGACGGCGTGATGATCAAAGGCCCCGCCATCATCGGCAAGAACTGCGAGATCCGCCACAACGCCTACATCCGCGAGCACGTGCTCATCGGCGATGGCTGCGTCATCGGCAATTCGTGCGAAGTAAAGCACTCGCTCATCTTCAACAACTGCCAGGTGCCGCATTTCAATTACGTCGGCGATTCCATTCTCGGCTACAAAGCGCACATGGGCGCGGGCAGCATCCTCTCCAACGTAAAATCCCTCCCTGGCAACGTGACCGTGGAGATCGAAGGCAAGAAGGTGGACACCGGCCTGCGCAAATTCGGCGCGCTCCTCGGTGACCATGCTGAGATCGGCTGCAACTCCGTGCTGAACCCCGGCAGCATCATCGGCCGCAGTTCCATCATCTATCCGACTACGAGCTGGCGCGGTGTATTGCCCGCCAACTCCATCGCCAAGACCAAGGCGACGCAGGAAGTTGTCATAAAGAAGGCGAAGGACGGCAAATAATACCCGCTTGCGCGTTTGCCGTTTGGCTGGTTTATTGATGCCATATGGCAGTCAAAGAATTACCCTTGGTCGAACGCCTGCTCGCACCCGGCAAGAAACACGCGGAGAGCCGTCACGCTGTCTCCACGGCTGTGCTGATCCAAGGGGTGAAAGAAGGCTTTGCGGCCAAATCCTTCGATCTGCTCTGCGAGGCGTACGATGTCCCCCGCGAACGCATCTGCCAGGTCATCGGCATTCCTGTTCGCACCTTGGCCAGACGCACCGTGTTCAAGCCGGATGAATCCGAGCGCATCCTGCGCTTGGGTCGCCTCTTCCAACGCGCCACCGTTGTCTTGGGCTCTGCCGAGGAGGCACGCACCTGGTTTCAAGCACCTCAACACGCCTTTGGCGGCATTGCTCCGCTGGATTACGCCGATACGGAGCTGGGCGCACGCGAGGTGGAGAATCTGCTCGGCCAGTTGGAGCACGGAGTATTCGCGTGACCTGCCAGGCCTATCGCATTGTCCAGTCCCACCTGGTCCGCACCGCTTTTAGCGGTGAAGGCGCACGACTGTATGGAGGCCGTTGGAACAGCCCAGGCATCCGTGTGGTTTACACTGCTGAATCACGCGCTTTGGCTGCCTTGGAGATGCTTGTGCATCTTTCCTCTGAACAGGTGTTGCATCAGCAATACAGCCTGATCCCCATCCGCTTTCCTTCCAATCTGGCGAAACGCTTGGAGGAATTGCAGAAGTTGCCCGCGAACTGGAACGCTGTTCCTGCTCCGTTGGAACCCAAGCTAGCGGGTGATCGTTGGGTAACTGATCACACCACTAGCGTATTATCCGTCCCCAGCACGCTCATCCCTTCCGAGAGGAATTATCTTTTGAACCCCGATCATCCAGATTTCTCCAAGATTGAAATCGGTCGTCCCGAACGATTTGTCTTTGATGAACGTCTCGCCAAACGCCTAAAATCGGACTGACGGATGATCAGCATCATCGAACAGCAGCCCGCCGATACCGGCAGCGACCTTGTCGCGCAGGTAGAGGCCATATTTTCGCCTAATGGCATCCTGTCGCGGGCGAGTAATTTTGAGTATCGCCCGCAGCAACAGCAGATGGCGATGGCAGTGGCGCGTGCCTTGGAGAATGGCGATCACCTCGCGGTTGAAGCTGGCACAGGCGTCGGTAAGAGCTTGGCGTATCTGGTGCCGTCCATTCTGTTCGCGGTGGCGCGGAGCAAGAAGGCGGTCATCTCCACTTACACAATCAATCTGCAGGAACAGCTCATCGAGAAAGACCTGCCGATGCTGGAGAAGGTGCTGCCGGTGAAGTTCAGCTACACGATGCTGAAGGGCCGTCAGAATTACCTCTGCACCCGTCGTCTGCGCAAAGCGATGCAAACGGCTGACAGCCTCTTCACCTCGCCCGAGGTGCAGGAACTGCAACGCATCTACGAATGGTCCAAGACCACGAAGAACGGCAGCCTTTCCGACTTCGAAGAAGAGCCTGACCCGAAGGTTTGGGAGCACGTCTGCTCAGAGCGCGGCCTTTGCTCCCCGAAACTCTGCGGTCACAGTTCCGAGTTCGGCACGGAGAATGGCGCGTGCTTCTTCCAGCGCGCGCGTCAGAAGATTCTCTCGGCGGATGTCGTGGTGTTGAATCACACCCTCTTCTTCATGCACCTCGGCGGTATCAATGAGGAGATGGAAGGTGGCGTGGTGTTCAAGAACGACTTCGTGGTGTTCGATGAAGCGCACCAGATGGAAGGCGTCGCGTCACGTCACGTTGGCGTGAGCGTGTCCAGCGGACAGATCCGCTACGCACTGCAAAAGCTTTGGAATCCACGCACGGAAAAAGGCCTGCTCTCAGTTCTACGCAAGGGCAATGCGGTGAAGATGGTCTCAGATGTACTGTCGGAGAGTGACAAGTTTTTCAACGCACTGGAGGCGAGTTGCGAGGAGATCGCGGAGAAAGCCACTCCGGAAGACCGCACCAGTGCTGCCAACAAACGCACGTGGTCTGAGCTGCGCATCCGCCGCCCTGATCTGGTGGAGGACACGATGAGCCTGCCTATCCAGCGTGTGCGCGAGGCCTTGAGCGAACTCATCAAACTGAGCGATGACAAGGACACCGGGCAAGAGTTGATGGAATGCAGCCGCCGTCTTATGGAGGTCAAAGGTGCCATCGCCACCTTCATCGGGCAGATGGAGGAACACTACGTTTATTGGGTGGAGCGCGGCGGCAAGACGCAGCGCAATCTCTCCCTGCACGCTGCGCCGATCAATGTCGCCGCCTTCCTGCGTCATCGTCTGTTCGCCTCGGACACGTCCATCATCATGACGAGCGCGACGCTCTCCATCAGCGAGGATGTTTCCAAACTCAGCAACCCGAAGCCCGGCCAAGACACACCCGTTGCGAAAGCCAAGCAGTCTCGTAGCGGCCTGAACTACTTCGCCGGTCGCGTGGGCGCTGAATCCGCACATCTCCTTCAAGTCGGTTCGCCGTTCGATTACGCCGAGCAGATGCGCGTGTATGTGGCGGGCAAGATGCCGGACCCGCGCGAGGCCGGTTATCGCGATGCCTTGGTGAAATGGATCAAACACTTCATCAAGGAAACGCACGGCAAAGCCTTCGTGCTCTTCACCAGCTACAAGCTCATGATGGAAGTGAGCGAGCAGATGCAGCCGTTCTTCGACAAGCTGGGCATCGAATGTTTCGTGCAAGGCACCGGCACACCGCGCTCCACCATGTTGGAGAAATTCAAGGAAGACGTAGATTCCGTCCTCTTCGGCACCGACAGCTTTTGGCAAGGCGTGGATGTCCCCGGCGAAGCTCTCTCCAACGTCATCATCACGCGCTTGCCCTTCGCCGTGCCGGATCATCCGCTGATTGAAGCACGCATCGAGGACATCGAAGCCAGCGGCGGCAATGCGTTCGGTGATTTCTCGTTGCCCGAAGCCATCCTGAAATTCCGCCAAGGCGTCGGCCGCCTCATCCGAACGAAGTCAGACAAAGGTATCGTGGTGATCTTAGACAATCGCGTGCTGACCAAGCGTTACGGTCAGGCTTTCTTGGATGCGATTCCGAAATGCCCGGTGGAGGTTGTGTAACTTCCTCGGTCGGTCCTTGAACAATCCCCGTTTCGCTCTCAGCAAAAAAGGACAAGGCATTACTCCTGTAATTGCTTAATGCAACCCGCCTGCTTCCGATAAGCGATTGGACACGTGTGCAAGGATTCCCCTTGGAATCACGTTGATCCAATAAGAATGAATAATTGGACCGTCGGAAAACGCATCATCTTCGGCTTCGCCGCAGTGATCGCCATCATGATTGTGCTGGGCATCTACACCCGGCTGCGCATCGATTCCATCGAGGAGGACGTAAAAGAGATCGCCCAAAACGGCATGCCCAGCCTCATCCTGCTTGCCGAGGCAGATCACGCCATGACTGCCTCCCGGGAACTCATCTATCAACACATCAGTTCACCGAGCGCAGACGACATGAAGGCGCTGGAGAAAGAGATGCAAGAACGTACCGATAAACTGGAACACGCTCTAGCCTCATTTGAAGCCTTGGCAAGTGCCGATCAGAAAGAACTCCTGCAAAACCTAAAAACTCGTCGAAGCCAGTATATGAAATTGCGCGACGAGATACTGGAACAAAGCCACTCCGCAACAAACGCAGCTGATACCGCCAAACTCTATCAGCGCGCACGTGCCGAGTTTGATCCCATCAACGACGCCTTTGTAGAAGCCATGGACCGTTGCGAAGAAGCCGA
Source organism: Verrucomicrobiia bacterium (assembly GCA_036405135.1). Classification (NCBI taxonomy): domain Bacteria; kingdom Pseudomonadati; phylum Verrucomicrobiota; class Verrucomicrobiia; species Verrucomicrobiia bacterium. Next base: position 16,172 of record DASWYF010000045.1, read on the forward strand.
GAAAAAGGAGAACACCCAATCCATGAAAGAGATCATGGAGGCCACACACACCACGAACCTCGCCGTCCTTACCGGCACCATTCTGGCGCTGACAGTAAGTATTCTCCTCGCCACTCTGATCATTCGCAGCACAGAATCTGTCCTGCGCCGTGTTTGCTCGACTCTGAGCGACGGCTCCGCCCAAGTGGCTGCTGCCTCCAGCCAGGTTTCGGCCTCCAGCCAATCTCTGGCGGAAGGCGCGAGCGAGCAGGCGGCCTCAGTCGAAGAAACGAGCGCCTCTCTCGAAGAACTTTCCAGCACCATTAAAACCACCACTGGAAACATCCAGAAAGCGAACGGTCTGGCGAAGGAAACCCGCACAGCCGCCGATCAGGGCGCACAGGATACTCACATGATGACCATCGCCATGGATGGACTCAAAACCTCCAGTGACGATATCGCCAAGATCATCAAAACCATCGATGAGATCGCTTTTCAGACAAACATCCTCGCTTTGAACGCCGCTGTGGAAGCAGCCCGCGCAGGGGAAGCCGGCATGGGATTCGCCGTAGTAGCCGATGAAGTCCGCAATCTGGCGCAACGCTGCGCCCAAGCCGCCCGTGAGACATCCGTGCAGATCGAAAGTGCGATTCTGAAAACGGAACAAGGCGTCGAAACGAGTCATAAGGTTTCTACCGCTTTGAATGACATTGTGCTAAAGGCCCGCGATCTCGACGGCTTGGTGGCCGAAGTCACCCACGCCGCCCAAGAGCAATCTCAAGGCATTGCCCAACTCGGTGAAGCCACCATCCGTATCGATAAAATCACTCAATCCACGGCAGCAAATGCAGAAGAGACTGCGGCAGCAGCAGAAGAATTGAATGCACAGGCCGAAACCATGAAAGCAGCCGTGGCCGACCTCACGAAACTGATCGGCGTCAATGGCTCCGCGAGCGAGAACCTCATCATTCCCCGGCCTGCCCCCTTCCCCTCAAACGCCAAATCGATGAACGCGAAAGCATCCGCGCCGCTTAATGGCAAGCGCAACGGTCATAGCCAGGTCATCCGGCCGCAAAGCCCGGTGAAGAAATCCGTTGAAGAAGAGCTTCCGATGGAAGCCGCTTTCAAGGACTTCTAAAAATCAGTTCTTTCAACCGGCTTCGGGCTAGCTCTGCTGCTCGAAGCTCTGCGCCAAGGCGATGGCTTTGATCATCGCCTTGGATTTATTTACGGTCTCCTGATATTCGCCTTCCGGCGTGGAGTATGGACCCAGCCGCCACCGGCTTGCACGTGCTCGGAGATTATTTAGGTGCTGGCATGCCCCGTTGCAGCCAGCGTTCATACTGCACCAACTGATTGGTACGATCGAGCGTGATAACAAGGGTGGCACCGACCAACCCCACAACGATTGCAGAAATACTTACAGCAGCAATGCCGGCGAAGCGACGGCGCAAGGCAAAACAAACCATCCCGACCAACGCGAGCGGCAGATACAGGAACAAAGCGATGAGCGGTTCCCAACCGGTGTGGCCTGATCGATTATCAATGGAGTAGCCGACAATAAATGCGATGGCAGCAAGCCCAAGGAAGGTCAGGAGCCATAGACAGAACGCTAGGAATCTCCTGAGATGGTCGCGCATCGCGCTAGTTTCTAGCAGACGCTAGAATTGATGGCGAGTGGTGAAATAGAGGGAGTTTAGCCGAACTGGAGTTAGGCGTTCCACCGCTTACTTCTGCTTCTCGAAACTCTCCGCCAGCGCGATGGCTTTAATCATCGCCTTCGATTTGTTCACCGTCTCCTGATACTCGCCTTCTGGCGTGGAGTCGTGGACCCAGCCGCCACCGGCTTGCACATGTGCCATGCCGTCTTTGATGAGGGCCGTGCGGATGGTGATGCAGCAATCGAGATTGCCATTGAAGGAGAAGTAACCCACGCAACCGCCGTAAGGCCCACGTTGCGTGCCTTCCAGTTCCGAGATGATCTGCATGGCGCGGATCTTCGGCGCACCGGAGAGCGTGCCCGCCGGGAATGTGGCGCGCATGAGATCGTAAGGTGACTTACTCTTCGAGAGCTGGCCTTCCACCTCGGACACGATGTGCATCACATGGCTGTAACGCTCGATGATCATCAGGTCTTTCACCTGCACAGAACCGTAATCACACACGCGGCCCAAATCATTGCGCGCGAGGTCCACAAGCATGACGTGCTCAGCGCGTTCCTTCGGATCAGCGAGCAAGTCTTTCTCGTTCGCCACATCTTCTTCCACCGTCTTACCACGAGCGCGCGTACCGGCGATCGGGCGTATCTCGACCTTGCCCTTCTCGCAACGCACATGGATCTCCGGCGACGCACCGACGAGCGCGAAGCCATCCAGCTCCAGCAAGAACATGTACGGCGAGGGATTGATCGTGCGGGCCGCGCGATAGATGGAGAGCGGACTGGCTGTGACCGGTGCGGAGAAGCGTTGCGAACCGACGACCTGGATGATATCGCCACTGGTGATGTATTCCTTGGACTTGAGCACGTTCGCAATGAACTGCTCCTTGGTCACGTTAGAAACAAACGGCAGGTCCTTCGTATCCGAGTTCAGCGTGACCGGCGTGTTATGCACCGGTTCCGAGAGCAACGCGAGGATGCGGTCGATCTCCTCCACGGCGTTCTCATACGCTTCATTCACTTTCGTCGGGTCTTCGATGAAGGCGTTGACGAGGATGGTGATCGTCTGTGCGACGCGATCGAAGATGAGCAATTCATCCGCGATCAGGAAATACATCGTGGGTGTGCCCAAGTCATCCTTCGCCGGACGCGGCACCACCGGTTCCACATCATGGATGAACTCGTAACCGAGAAACCCCACCGCACCACCCGTGAAGATGGGCAGGCCGGGCAATTGCACGACCTTGTAACGCGACAGCACGCGCTCAATGACTTCCAGACCATCGCGCACGCATTGATCGCATTCGGTGTTCTCTTTGCCCTTGGCCGGGATGGCGAATTTCTCGATGCCCTTGCCGTTCTCGATGAGTTCGATGCGGTTGCCGGTCTGCTTGATGATCGCGCGCGGATTGCAGCCCACGAAGGAGTAGCGCCCCAAGTGCTCGCCGCCTTCCACGGACTCGAGCAGGAAGGATTCGCCCTCACCGCGGATCTTTTGATAGGCGGAGAGCGGCGTCTCGAAGTCCGCGAGGATGCGGCGCGTGACCGGGATCAGGTTCCCCTGCTTGGCCAGCTCCAAAAACTCAGTCTGCTTGGGCGAATACATAACTGTTCTTTTACTCGGTCAGTCAATAACGGCACCGTCGTTTCAAAATCATGGGCTGATGCATTATTGGCACCAGCCTCGTTTTCACCTTGCTGCGGCTCGGAGAGCCGCGCTCCGTTTACTTCTTTCCGTAGATCTGTTCGGGCGTCTCGAGTTGTTTCTCGGTCACTTCGAACTCGGCTTCTTTTACGGAGCGGAAGAAGCAGGATTGATAACCTTCATGGCACGCGGCGCCGATCTGTTCCACTTGGATCAGCAGCGTGTCGCCATCGCAATCAAAGGCCACGTCTTTCACCGCTTGCGTGTGGCCGCTGGATTCGCCCTTCATCCAGAACTTCTGGCGGGAGCGGCTCCAAAAATGCGTCTTGCCCGTGGCGATGGTCGTCTCCAGCGAGGCGCGGTTCATCCACGCCATCATGAGCACGCGGCCCGTGGATTGTTCCTGAACGATGGCCGGGATGAGGCCATCCGAGTTGAACTTCAGCTTGTCGTAAAAGCTCATTCTGTTTTCTCCGTCGGATTTACGTTATTAAGAGTATCAAGCGGACGCTTCTCATGAAAGCGATCCGGCAAAAAGGTGAACGCCACGGCTGCCAGGATGCACAGGAACGCAGCGATGTGATTCCACTTCAATTTTTCGCCCAAGATGGCCACGGCAAAACCACTGAAAACCACCAGCGTGATCACTTCTTGAATGATCTTAAGCTGCGTGGCCGAAAAATTCGTATGCCCGTAACGGTTCGCCGGAACCATCAGGCAGTATTCAAAGAACGCGATGCCCCAGCTCGCCAGAATGGCCGTCCACAGCGGCACATTCTTGTGTTTCAAATGTCCATACCATGCGAACGTCATGAACACGTTGGAGCAAACCAACAGGACGATGGGGAACCAGCGTGTTTGGATGAGGTCGTTCATAAACGCACCGGGATATTTTGCTTCGCCAGATAATCTTTCACCTGCCCCACGGTGAATGTGCCGTAGTGGAAAATGCTCGCGGCCAAGACCGCATCCGCGCTACCCGCCAGCAACACCTCGGCCATGTGCTCCAAGCTGCCTGCGCCACCGCTAGCCACCACCGGCACAGCGACGGATTCACTCACGCGCTTGGTGATGACGAGATCGAAACCCTTCTTCGTGCCGTCCGCATCAATGCTGTTCAGCACGATCTCACCGGCACCGAGGCCAACAGCTTTCGTCGCCCATTCCACGGCATCAAGGCCAGTAGACTTGCGACCGCCGTGCGAGAACACTTCCCAACGATCCGGCGCGACTTTCTTGGCATCGATGGACACCACGATGCATTGACTGCCGAACTTCTCGGCGCCAGCACGGATGAGATCGGGATTGGAGAGCGCGGAGGAGTTGATGCTGATCTTGTCCGCACCGGCCTTAAGCATGATGCCCATGTCTTCCACCGCGCGGATGCCGCCACCGACGGTCAGAGGCATGAAGCATTGGTCCGCGACGCGTTCGATCACGCCCACCATCGTGGCGCGACCGTGGGCGCTGGCGGTGATGTCAAAGAACACCATCTCGTCCGCGCCCTGCTCATTATATCGCAAAGCCAGCGCGACGGGATCGCCGACGTTCTTCAACTCACCCGCTTCCGCTTTGCCGAACTGCACGCCACGGGTCACCTGACCATCATGCACGTCCAGACATGGTATGACACGTTTGGCTAACACAAATTCTTGCTACGTTCACTGCATCCGAAACCGCCAACACGCTGGCCGGTTCCATCAAAAAAAAATTCCCGATGACCAGTTAATCATCGGGACGGGACCTTGCCACGCTTTGCCAGGCAAAAACGAGTCTCCACGAGGGAGGTCCCGCTTATCTATGCCAATGGCTCAAGCCTGCAAACATGGTGAAACTAGACCCGAAACAGAACCGCCGCGCAAGCCCCCATTTTTTCGGGCATCGCGCGGCGGTGTCTGGATAAAAGGTTTACTTCGCGGCGCTGAACTTGCCGTCGGCGCGTTTGAAATTTTTGCCTGAGTAAAGCACCACGTTGAGCGAGTTCATCGGATCCTTGGTGCTGAACACATAACCGAGCTTCAAGATGCCATCGAGAATCTCCTGTTTGGTCATAGCCTTGCCGGAAGCGACCTTCAACGCAGCTTCCTTCAAGGAAAGCTCATTGCGGGCGCGACGACGAGGGCCGCGAACGCCAGCAGCTTTAGGGGCTTTGGCGGAAGAAGCAGAACCCCCTTCACTAACCACACCCAAGGCTTTTTCAATTTCTGCCAAGCGGGCAGTCAGTTCCGCTTTTTCTTTAAGAAGACCGTCACGAAGAGCGATAAATTTTTTAATGCTGCTGTTTTTCATATTCAGAAGTTGTTAACTTATAACAACAAACAAGAACTTGCCAACCAAGATTTCGGCAGGTCAATCGCGTCAAATGTCGCTAATAGATAAGTCCAATTTGCTCCAACCGATTATAGCATTGGTAATTTACACGTGCAAACTTCGCAAAAAACAGCTATAAAATTATCATTCTTATATTACCGCCGTCCCCATTTTCTACCCGCTCTGAAAGTTTCCAAAGCACAGGGAATGTTGCCCACTTGAAGAAAATCCGACACTACTACCATCATACCCTCATTGTGATACTGATTTTTTCTTCCCGTTGATTTCTGAATCAAACATGCGAGGTTTTAACCAGAGTTCGCCAATCGCCTGCGTTTCTATGCAACATGCACGGGCGCAACGATTAGCAAGCACCGGTGTTGAAATGAATGAAACGCACCGTTTTGGTGTCCAATGTTGTAACATATGAAGAGTTTGGTTTTAGCAGCAGCAGTCGTATTCGCGGCAGCCATTCCGGCCCAAGCACAGCTATTCGGCGGCCCTAACTCAGTGGGCGGAGCGGTTCTGGGTGGCATCGCTGGTGGTATCATCGGCCACAATAACGGTGGTCGCACTGCTGAAGGTGTGGCCATCGGTGCCGGTGCTGGTTTGGTTTTAGGTGCCATCGCGGATCGGAATAATGCGGATAGGGGCTATTATGGTTATTCTTCACGCCCAAGTTATTCAGTAGGTGTGAGTTACGGATACGGACATAGCCCGTATCGTTATGGGTACGGTCACAATCATTGGGGCCACCGCCATTACGGGCATTACCATTACCCCCGTTACAGCGTAGGCTTTTACAGCACGCCAAGTTACTACTATCGTCCCACCTATGTGGCTCCGGCTCCGGTAGTTGTGAGTGCCCCTGCGCCAGTGTATGTCTCACCGAGTACGCAATACGGTTACGAACCCACCTACCAGACTCAGTCGCAACCGGCTCAATCTGCCCCGCAGCAAGTCACGATCATCAATAACAACTATTTCGGCAACTCCTCGCCCATGAGCAGTGCCAACGGACTTTTTGGCCGCTAAGATTTGCGGTTGGCCAAAATCCGATTCAACTTTAGGATGGTGGAACCTTTTATGAAGAAGTCGTACGTAAACTATTCTCTTTGCTTGGCCGCTATCGCGGCATTGACCGCTGGTTGCGCCTCCTCTGGCGTGAAGAATCCTCGTGGCGTTCCGGTCACCGAAATGAAGGCCGATGAACGCGGCTTCGTCGCTGGCACGGGCGTGGAATCCCAAGACCTTGTGACCGTCACGGACAAAATGGCCCGCAGCATTCTGGCCATCCCCGAGATCGCCAATGCCCAAGGCACGCCGCGCGTGGTCTTGAATCCGGTGAATAACGAGACCCGTTTCCCGATCAATAAGGACATCTTCCTCACCCGCATCCGCGCGCAACTGAACTCGAAGGCTGCCGGTAAGGTGCGCTTCCTCGCGCGTGATCAGATGGCTGCCTTGGAAAAGGAACGTGACTTGAAACAATCCGGCCAAGTGACCGCTTCCAGCGATCCGAATGTGGTCGAATTCAAAGGTGCGGATTTCTTCCTCACCGGCACGCTCCAAAACATGACCACCCGCACCTCGAAGGGCGTGAGCGATTACGTGCTCTACTCCTTCCGCCTGATCGATGCCCGCACCAGCGACATCGTTTGGGAAGACATGGCGGAGATCAAGAAGCAGGGATTAGAAGATGCCGCTTACCGTTAAGCGCGTATCATCCGATCATTAAGTCATGAAGGTCGCTTTTCTCAGCGTGGCTCTGGGGGCTGTGTTGCTGCTCACAGGTTGTGCCTCCACACCGAAGGCATCACGCCTCCCGCTCACTGGTGACGCCCTCGTCGATGGCCGCACGCATATCGAACAAGGCCCGGTCAATGACCGCGTGCTCTGGCAATATCGCACGGCCCTCGTAGCGATGCGGCGCGGCGATTACCCACAGGCGAAAGCCTTGCTGGATGACGCCATCCTCAGCATCGGCGGCATCCTGACGAATGATCGCGATGCGCGGAAGGCACGCAGCATGTTCGCCAGCGAGAGCCGCAAGAAATATATCGGTGAACCGTATGAACGCGTGATGGCGTATTACTATCGCGGCATCCTCTACTGGATGGATGGCGAACCGGATAATGCCCGTGCCTGCTTCCGTAGTGGTGAACTCATCGATAGCGATACCGAGGTGGACCATTACGCCGCGGATTACGTGCTGCTGGACTACCTTGATGGTTACGCCTCCGACAAATTATTCACCGATGGCAGTGATGCCTTAAAACGCGCCAAAGCAAATGCCAGCGCGAAGTCAGAGATGCCTCCGGATTACGATAAGGCTGCCAATGTAATCTTCTTCACTGAATGTGGTAACGCACCACAAAAGTACTCCACCGGCCAGTATCGTGAGCAATTGCGATTCCGCGAAGGACAGCAACAAGCACGCACCGTGACCATCACGCTGAATAACGGTCAGACCATCCGCACACGCGCTTGGGATGACCTGTATTTCCAGGCCTCCACTCGTGGCGGTCGCGTGATGGACCACATCCTCGCGAATAAAGCAGTGTTCAAGCAAAGCACTGATACGGTGGGCGATGTGGCCATCGTGAGCGGTGCTGTTCTGGCTACTGGACAGAACACACAAGAGGCCGGTCTCGGTGTGTTGGCATTCGGTATCCTGAGCAAAGTAGTTGCTGCCAGCACAACTCCCGCAGCGGACATCCGCACTTGGGATAACTTGCCGCAATACTTGGGCTTCGGCGCATTGCGCGTGGCTCCGGGCAACTATACTGCCAAGGTTGAATTCCAAGACGCCGCAGGCCGTCTATTGGCTAACCTCACGCGCACCATCTCATTTGAAGTCAAAGCAGCAGATCGCGATACCGTGGTGTATATTTCCGACAAGCAAAAGTAACGTTGTATCCCTATGAATAAGATTTGGTTCAGCTCACTCTTACTCGCCGCCGTGGTGGCTACCGGTTGCAAATCCGGTGGTGCTTATGCGCCGAAGAACACGACGAAGTATGATCTGGAGAATAAGGAGAAGTTCGTGCTCATGGACAGCATGGTGCAACGCTCCGTGACCTCCTCCGGCATACAGAAACGCATTCTGCCGGATGGCCGACTGGAAGTGATCGCGCATGTGCGAAATCGCGAAGGTCGTCGCATCCAGGTGCAGACCAGTTGCGTGTTCAAGGATGAGCAAGGCTTCTCCACGGATGACGAGACGCCGTGGCAGACGCTCATCCTCACCGAGAATTCCCAGGAAGACGTCCGTTTTGTTTCCATCAACAACAAGGCGCGTGATTTCACCATCCGCGTCCGTCAGGCGCACTAAGCTAAAGAAAGTTTCCGTATGAAAACGTCCATTGCAGCTACACTGGCAGTTGTCCTCGCCGTTGGTTCGGCTTATGCCCAGCCCGCGCAGAAGATCGGTCCGGATGGCAAGCCGATGGCTCCGCAGCCACCACCGCCGTTGACCACCGCTGAAGGCGGCGCAGTGCAACCGCCCGTGGTGCCCACAGCGAACAATCCGGTTTACGTCTATCAACAGCAGCCGATCGCCGGACAGCCTTCACTCGTCTCGCCCGAACAGGCGCGTGGCATCATCGAGGCATTCAAGAAAGGTTACGCCAAGCTCGGCGAGCCACGTATCCTGATCTACGTGAATCGCGAACTGGTGGATGAAAAATCCGGTTTCGCGCTCTCCGGTCGCACGGAGAAAACGACCACCTCAAAGACCACTTACAACAGTGATTTCGTAGCTGATCCGAACGCCAATAACAAAGCGAACGGCGGCAACATCTCCGCCGGTGGCAATGTGAACATCAGCGGCGATGCGGGCAGCGGCAATGTGCCGATCGGCAAGGGCAATATTTCCTCTGTGAACGAAAAGTCCTCGCGCGATGATACATTCAAGAACACCGCGCGAGCTGACCAGACCTTGGCCGATAAACAAACCGTGCGCGATGTGGAACGCCTCTTCGGCCGTCCGCTCCGCCACGGCAATGCGAAGATCACCGATCAACGCACCGCCACCCAGCTCATGGGCAGCCGCTCTGTGGAAGAGATCCTGAAATCCACGGACACCGAGCAAGCCCGCAAAGATCGTGCGGCCATTGCTGCACAGGCAGACGTGGTGCTGGAAGTGCTCATCTCCTCCCGCAACATCACCGTGCCCGAAGTCAGCGGTGACAAAACGTATTCCGCCCCTGACATTCAAGCCACGGCCATCCGCGTGAAAGACTCGCAGATCATCGGCCAAGCCTCCGCATCGGACATCCTCGGCAAAGACCGCTACGCCGGTCGCGTGCTACGCAGCTTCGATGTGCGAGAGATCGCTGAAGCCACCGCGCTGGCGCTTATGGAAGACATGCTGCTGAGTGTGAAGGATTAAGTTTAAGCCTCAATAAATGTGCATGCCCCGAACGAAAGTTCGGGGCATTTTTCTTTATCCGTAGCCGCGGCCGTTAGTCCGCGCTTGCACGCAAAGAGTCAGCGTCGACTAACGTCAGGCAGCTACATATCAGGAAGCCTTCACTCCATAATTAATCCCCATCACCCCGCCCAGCAGATTCACCACCCGCACATCCTGACAGCCCAGCTTGTGCATCAGCTTCTCCACCCCGCGTTGCGCCGGGTAATGCTGCAGAGACTTCAGGATGTAAGCATGCGTGTCTGAATCCCCGCAGAAGAGCCGACCAAAGACCGGCACGAACCATTTCAGATATTGAAAGTAGCCCCAACGCCAAAGCACATTGTCCGGCACACCGAAATCCAAAACGAGCAACCGTCCACCTGGCTTAAGCACCCGCAACATCTCACGCAAGCCTCCCTCAAAATCCGCTAAGTTCCGCAAACCATAGCTGATCGTCAGCACATCCACCGATGCATCCGCCGCTGGCAGTCTCAGAGCATCGCCGCGCACGAACTCAACCTGCTTCACGCCATCCCGCGCCTGACGTTCCTTCGCCACCATCAGCATCGGACCGCTGAAATCCACGCCCAATACCTCCGCCCCCTGCCCCGCCAAGGCGAAGGCGACATCGCCCGTCCCGCAACAAAGGTCCAGCGCCTTCCCCCCGGGCTTCACCGCCGCCAGCTTGATCAATTTCCGTTTCCAAAGCCGGTGCATCCCGAAACTTTGCAGGTCATTGATCAGGTCATAACGGGGCGCAATGGCAGCGAAAAGGTCGTTCACCTTCTCCGCCCGTTTCTCACCCGCCTCATAGAACTTGTTAGCCATTGCGCGGGCGCACTTTAGCACGATTGGGTAAAAAACAAGCCCCCTGACCGGGCAAACACCAAAACCCAAGCTCCAAATCCCAAAGAAATCTCAAATTTTCAAACAGCAAAAGACGGCGCACTCATAACTTATTCATCCAAAACGCTTTAGCATTGGTTGTCCACTGTGGCTTTGAGCTTTGGATTTGACGTTTTTCTCCTCACTTTTAGGAATGAGTTTTTGACTTGTGGCGGTTTTTTGTCCACGTTTCGGCGCTTGTAAAGTCTCGGAGCGCAATCAGCCCTGCGAGGTAAAGCGTACAGAAATCATGGGCAAGTCACTGATCATCGCAGAAAAGCCATCGGTCGCTGGCGACATCGCCAAGGCCTTGGGTGGTTTCAAGAAAACGGACGACTATTACGAGAGCGATAACGCTGTCATCGCCTCGGCCGTCGGCCATTTGCTCGAGATCGCCTGCCCGGAAGAGTATGAGGTGAAGAAGGGCAAGTGGAGCTTTGCCGCCCTGCCCGTCATCCCCCCGCACTTCGCCCTGATCCCTCGCGAGAAGAGCATGGATAAGCTGAAAACGCTCCAGAAGCTCATCAAGCGCAAGGACGTAGACAATTTGATCAATGCTTGCGATGCCGGGCGCGAAGGTGAACTGATTTTCCGTTACATCATCCAGCACACGGGTGCCAAGCAGCCCATCCAACGTCTCTGGCTGCAAAGCATGACGGCAGCAGCCATCAAGGAAGGTTTCAATAAACTGCGCAAGGGTGAGGATATGCAACCGCTCGCCGATGCCGCCACCTGCCGGAGCGAGGCCGATTGGCTCGTAGGCATCAACGGCACGCGCGTGATGACCGCCTTCAATTCCAAAGGCGGCGGTTTCAACAAGACTACCGTGGGTCGCGTGCAAACGCCTACCCTCGCCATTCTTGTTGAACGCGAGGAAAAGATCCGTCGCTTCATCCCCCGCACCTATTGGGAAGCGAATGCTACTTTCACCTGCGAAGCGGGCGAATACGTTGGCCGTTGGTTCGACGAAAAATTTTCCAAACCCGCTGGCGGCAAGGAAGCCGATGAAGCCCTGCGCGCCGAGCGCATCTGGGACAAGGCGAAGGCGGAAGCGATCAAGGCGAAGTGCCTGGGCAAACCCGGCATCGTCACGGAAGAAAGCAAACCGAGCAGCCAGCTTTCCCAGCTCCTCTACGATCTGACGAGCTTGCAGCGCGATGCCAACCGCCGTTTCGGCCTCTCCGCTTCGCGCACGCTGCAGATCGCGCAAGCGCTCTACGAGCGTCACAAGGTTTTGACCTATCCGCGTACTGATGCTCGCGCCCTGCCGGAGGATTACCTCCCCACCACACGCACGACGCTGGAGTCCATGGCGGATACGGTGTACGCACGTTTTGCCGGGACGATTTTGGAGCAAGGCTGGGTGCGCCCGAACAAGCGTATCTTCAATAACGCCAATATCTCGGATCACTTTGCGATCATCCCCACAGGTGTCGCACCGAAGGATCTGAGTGACATGGAGCTAAAGGTTTACGACATGGTCGTGCGCCGTTTCCTCTCCGTGTTCTATCCGGCGGCCGAATACCTCGTCACCGTTCGCATCACGCGCGTGGAAGGCGAACCCTTTAAGACAGACGGCAAAGTACTCGTGAAAGCGGGCTGGCTCGAAGTCTATGGCAAGGAAGGCGCGGGCGATAGCGATGACACCACGAGCAATCTCGTGCCGGTGAAGCCGGATGAGAAGGTCCACACGCGCGAGATCGACCTCAAGGAATCGCAGACCAAGCCGCCTCCGCGCTATTCAGAAGCGACGTTGCTCTCCGCGATGGAAGGTGCGGGCAAATTGGTGGATGACGAAGGCTTGCGCGAAGCGATGAGCGAACGCGGTCTCGGCACACCCGCCACGCGCGCATCCATCATCGAAGGTCTCGTTAACGAAGAATATCTGCTCCGCAATGGCAATGAACTTCAGCCCACTGGCAAGGCGTTCATGCTCATCGCGCTGCTGCGCGGTCTGAACATTCAGGAGCTGTCCAAGCCGGAGCTTACCGGTGAATGGGAGTTCAAGCTCAAGGAGATGGAACAAGGCCGCCTCTCGCGTCCGGATTTCATGTCGCAGATCGCGGACATGACGCGCCGGATCGTCGAGCGCACGAAAGGTTTCCAAGGCGAAGAAGTCCCGGGTGATTTTGGCGACCTCAAAACGCCCTGCCCGAAGTGCGGCGCAGTGGTGAAGGAGAATTATCGCCGCTTCCAATGCACCAAGTGCGATTTCAGCCTGCCGAAGTTCCTCTCCGGCCGCATCATGGAAGGCACGGAATCCGAGACGCTGATCCAGAATCGCGTGCTGGGACCGCTGCAAGGTTTCCGCAGCCGTCAGGGCTTCCCCTTCGCCGCGATGCTGAAGCTGAGCGATGAGCACAAGCTCGAGTTCGATTTCGGCGATAACAAGAAGGAAGGCGAATCTTCCGCGCCCGTGGATTTCACCGGCAAGACGCCTTTGGGCAAGTGCCCGAAATGCGGCGCGCAAGTGTTCGAGCATGGTCTGCACTACGTCTGCGAGAAGGCCACGGGTCCGGAAAAGACCTGCGACTTCCGCGCGTCCAAGGTCATCCTGCAACAGGAGATCGACGCCACGCAGATGACGAAGCTCCTTGCCGACGGCAAGACCGATGTGCTGAAGGGCTTCGTCTCCAAGAAAACGAACCGCAAGTTCGACGCCTTCATGGTGCTGAAGAAGGGCGAAGTGAAGTTCGAGTTCCCGCCGCGCGAAGCCAAGAAGGGCGCGAAGAGCAAGGAACCCGCACCGAAAATCGATTTCACCGGCCTGACCCCGCTCAACGGCAAATGCCCGAAGTGCGGTGGCCAGGTCTTCGAGACAGCGGACAATTATCTCTGCGAGAACACTCAGCGCGACGCCAAGAAGTGCACCTTCAAGACCGGCAAGCTGATCTGCCAGCTCGCTATCGACAAGGATCAGGCCGAGAAGTTGCTCAAGAGCAAGCGCACTGATCTGCTCACCGGTTTCGTCTCCCGCTCCGGCAAGCCTTTCAAGGCCCATCTGGTGGTGAAGAAGACCGGCAAGGTGGAATTCGAGTTCCCGGATAGTTAGGCCATCCCCAAGCAAAAACGGCTTGCAAGACCGGAGCGCGACTCTCCGAGTCGCAGCAACGTACCTAAGCACAAGCAGGTAAAGATTCGTTCACCCGCTCAGAAGCTTGTTTTTGCGTCCTATTCTAGCTTTGAAAGCTATCTGATCATTCCACATTGCTGCGACTCGGAGAGTCGCGCTCCATTCAAACCGAAAGCCTTGCCACGTTTATGGTTTAACATTTGCCATAACTTAAACCCTATGGCATACCATAGATATGGCAGAAACCACGCTTACCATCGATAAGTTTGGCCGCATGGTCATCCCCCGGTCATTGCGCACCGCCTTGGGTGTTTCTGGCGAAACAAAGCTCAAGGCCGAGATCCAGAACGGGCGGCTAGTGGTCGGTCTGCCGGATAAGAAATCTTCCGTGGTCAAGAAGAGCAACGGGTTACTAGTCATCAAAGCCGAGAGCGAGCTGCCTGCGGTGACCGCACTCAAGCAGATGCGCAAGGAGCGCTATGAGTGATTACCTCGACTCGTCCGTGCTCATCGCCGCCTTAGTGGATTCCCAGCCCTTTCATGAAGAATGCGCGGATGCCCTAGCCGCTGGAGGCATCACTTCTGCTCATGCCTTGGCCGAAGCGTATTCCATCCTCTCGGGTCGTCTGCGGCTCGATCCACAAACCGTGAGTGATGTGTTGCTGCATAACACCAAGGACCTCAAGAAAGTGGACCTGACCTGGAGCGAGTATTCCAAACTGATCGCCAGCTCACCGAAGAATGGCGTTCGTGGCGGTGCCATCTTTGACGCCCTCCACGTCGCTGCTGCACGGAAAGCTTCCGCTAAACGCCTGCTGACTTTAGATCAGGATTATTATTCCTTCGCCCCCGACCTGATCCATTACTTGGGCAAGTAAGCGAAATCGAGTATAGTGTTTTATGTCCGCAACCGCCGCAGAAACCGAGATCAAAGACGAACTGCTCTTGCAGTTCCTCCAGCATCTCGCCACGGATCGCGGGGCTTCAGTTTACACGCAACGGAATTACCGTCACGCCCTCACGGACTTCTGCAGCTGGCATAATCAGGAACGCAAATCGCCGCCCAACTGGAAATCCCTTCAGCGCGATGATTTCCGCGCCTTTCTCCGTTACTTGGGTCGCAAGAATTTCGGCCGTGCTTCCATCCAGCTTCACTTTAGCTCGCTGAGAACGTTCTACAAATTCCTCGTGCGCCGGGGTGAAGTGGAAGTGACGCCCATTCGCAATATCTCGCTGCCTAAGCAGCCCAAGCGTCTACCCAAATTCCTCACGCCGGAACAGACCCAGAGTTTGCTCGAAGCCCCCTTGCGTGAACTCGACGCCATCCAGAAATCTGAGACCAAAGGCGTCGACCCCGTCGATTTCCTCCGCGATGCTGCGGTGCAAGAGGTCATCTACTCCTGCGGCCTGCGTATCAGCGAGGCTTGCGGCATCAACATCGAGGACATTGATTGGAACGAGCAACTCATCCGCGTGCGCGGCAAGGGCAAGAAGGAACGCCAGGTGCCCATCGGTACGCCTGCACTGGAAGCCATCCGCCGCTACCGGAAAGCCTTGGGCAATGACGACTCTGCCGATGGCCCGCTCTTTTTCAGCAAAGCCGATTCCCGGAAGCCGTTGCAACCGCGCCTTGTGCAACTCCGCCTGAAACGCTACCTCGCTGCCAGCGGTTTGGATCCTTCATTGACGCCCCACAAACTACGTCACAGCTACGCCACCCATCTGCTGAATAACGGCGCTGACCTGCGCAGCGTGCAGGAACTCCTCGGTCACGCGCATCTCGTGACCACGCAGGTATACACCCATTTGACCACGGATCGACTCAAGAAAGCCTATGAATCCGCCCACCCACGCGCCTAAAACGTCACGCCTTGCCGGAGTTTGGCTCAAGTCACTTTGCACTCTATTCCTATTCCTCACGCTCGGCCTCTTCGCTGGCTGTCAGACGAACAAGATTGATTGGGCTTCCCGAGTCGGGAACTACACCTTTGATGATGCCGTGAAAGAAATGGGGCCACCGGATAAGACCGCCACACTGACGGATGGCACACAGGTCTGCGAATGGCTCACTTATCGCGGTTCAGACGGCGGCACCGTGGTCACCAGCGGCTTCTATGGACTGCAGACCAGCACCATGACCGGCTCGCCCGACTCCTACATCCGCCTCACTTTTAATCCCGAGAAGAAGCTCACCGAAGCCAAGCGCGTCTACAAATAACCGCACGATTTTTCATTTCTCCGCTTCACAAGCCGCCACAACTCTGCTTTTAATCACCGCAAATGAGTGACAGTGCGAACATCTGGGATCGTTTAACTCAGTTGGTGCTGTGCCTCATTGTCGTCGCGATTCTCCTCGGTGTCGGCGTCTGGTATCTCCCCCTCATCCAAAAAAATGAGCGCATGCGCAAAGAGATTTTGCGCCTGGATAACGAGATTCGCCTGGAAGAAACCAAGGCCCGCGAACTCAAAGCCTCCATCGATACCCTGCGCGATCCCGCGACCGCTCCGAAGGCCGTAGAACGTCTCGCTCGTGAACGCCTCGGTTACGCCAAGCCAGGCGAAACCATCATCCGCTTCGAGCCTCCCGGGACGAACAGTGTTTCGTTGCCTCCTCAAGGCCCGGTGACGCAGTAGTCATTCGTAGCCGCCGAGTTCAGGAGGCGGAACTTGCTTCATTCGATTTTCAGAGTTCGGTGTTGGATGTTCGATTTTTTCCCTTCGCAATCGTAGAACCTCCTTCGCTTGCTCCCCAGATTCACACGGCATACCCTCGCACTATGCCCATGAAGAAAACCATCCCAGCGGCAACCCCTGATGCCTATGTCGCCGCCCTGAAAGGCTGGCGCTTGGAATGCGTCACCGGCATACGCGAAGCAGTCAAGGCTGCGGCCAAGCTGGAGGAAGTCATCAAATGGGGGCACTTGGTTTACTTCAGCAACGGTCCCGTGCTCCTCATCCGGGCGGAGGAAGACCGCGTCCTCTTCGGTTTCTGGCGCGGCCAGCTTTTGCGTGAGATCGAGTCCCGCCTGAAACCCGGCGGCAAATACGAGATGGCCACCCTCGAACTCCGTGAAGGTGATTCCATTTCCGCCACCACCGTCCGCAAACTCGTCAAAGCCGCAGTGAAGTTGAACAGAGATTTGGGCGATCCTGCAGACATCGCAAAGTCCCGGTGAATGTCAGAACGCAGAAAAGGAATTTATGGAACGTTCAAAAATCAACTCTGCTTGGCCAACTGCTCTGCGTTGGTTCTTGGTTCAAGAGCTGAACAGTTTCACGCCTTGGCATTTTATCAAAGAACCGGAGGAGATGGCCTTTGCCGCCAAAGTGTTTCACCACGAAGATGTGCATGCAGGCGAAGTCTTCGTTTTCGCGCGCCGTCAGGATTGTGACGATTTTGCCGGACTTAAAATCATCGATGGTCGTATCACCGATGAAGTAATCTATTTCCATCCAGTATTTACCGACACTTCAAAACCATCTCCCCGGACATGGAACATCTTGGTCGGTTGCTTTGAAGATACTTTCGCCTTTGTTACCCAAGTAGTCGTGCCAGATATGAAGGATTGGGCAATGACAGAAGACGCCAACGGTTTCGAGCCGCGACAATAGTAAATTAAAGGCAGGGCCGGGTTTCCCCCACCTAACCGTCCTCCCGGCAGAGGCACGATCTCTCTTTTCTCCTTATCATTGGCCTGCCGGTGCAACCGGCGCTCCCGGAAACCATTCCGTATGAATCTCTCCACGACGTCCCAGATACTGCACACACTTCCCCGTCAGCAACACAAAGTAGCCTACGCACCCCGCCAGCTTCGTCCTCCGCACAAACTCCGGGTACAGCACCTCACCCCGCTGTGCTCCACGCACGGATGCCTGCACTTCCTCGGCTGAAAACGTCTCACCCAATGCCGGTTGTGCCACTTTGAGTGGGATCACCAACGTCTCTTCATTCGGCAGGTAATACGTTGTCTCAGCGCGGGAATAGTCCGCGTGATACCGTTCCACGCCTGCTTTGATCAGCCGCTGTACCACTTCGCCAAACGAGATTTGTCCCGCTTGCGATAAACGGCTGCACTCTTCTATCTCCGCTACAATCGTTTCATTCATATAAATCCCTTCAATCAACCGGCACATCTTTCAAACCATGACGCCTGACAATCTCCTGCAACACGCCAGTCACTTCCTTCCGCTGCATGATGTTCAGATGCCCGAAAAACTCTTCATCATTCTTATCTGCCAGAGCTGCCAATACGGGCACCAGCTTCCGCCCTGCTGAGGTCAGTTTCAACCGCTGCACCCGGCGGTCCTGCTCATCTGTCATGGAGTTCATCAAACCCTTGTTCACCAACCGCTCCACCAGCTTGGACACCGCCCCCTTCGTCAAACCGACCCGCTCCACCAGTCCGCTAGCATTGATCTCCGTCACATCGAATAGAGCCCGCAACACCACCCATTCCGCCACCGTCACGCCCTGCTCCTGCACCTTCCGCGCAAACGCCTGCGAGACATGATTGGAGACAAACCGCAGCCAATAGCCTAAATGGCCTTCCAAGCCTGAAGTCGCTGTTTGCTTATCTCTCACAGATAAATAGTTTCCTAGGAAACTATTTAAGTCAAGCACCTGCAAGTGGAGCGCGGGACTGTGTCCCGCAGGACCATACGACATGGCAATTGATGACCAAATACTAAGAAAGGCTTCACCACTGTTTTCAGTAGATTCAACCGCGCTAGTGTTTATAAACCGTCCTGCGGGACACAGTCCCGCGCTCCATCCCGCAATTCCGCCTTCCCCTTCGCTTGAAGATGACCGATTGTTTCAGCGTCCATTTTACATCGTTATGCTGACGTCTCGTTCACTTCGTCTCGCACTGGCCGCGTGGTTCTGCGGCCTGGCCTCCGCACTTTCTGCCGCCACGCTTCGCGTTGCACCGAATGGCAATGATCAATGGTCCGGCAAACTAGCTGGTCCGAACGCCGCCAAGACCGATGGCCCACTTGCTTCGTTGGATGGGGCGAGGCTGGCCGTACGGAAGCTCAAGGCTGCCACGCCGAATGAGCCGATCACGGTTCAGTTCGCCAATGGCACCTACACCATCACGCAGGCGGTGAAGTTTGATTTGGCCGATAGCGGCAGTGCCTCTGCGCCGATCCGTTATGAGGCCGCGCCTGGGGCCAAGCCGCTCATCACGGGCGGACGCGTCATCAAAGGTTTCAAGCCTGCGGCCAACGGGCTCTGGACCGCTGAGGTGCCGGAGGTGAAGGCTGGTCAGTGGTATTTCGAGCAGCTCTGGGTGAATGGTCAGCGCGCCACCCGTGCCCGCACGCCGAACAAATTCTTCTATTACATGCAGAGCGTGGACGAGACCATCCTCGATGCAGGAACCGCCAAGGCCCGCGCCAAGAAAGCCACGCAGACCGTCACCACCCTGCCGGAGAACCTGAAAACCCTCGCCACGCTCAAGCCGAATGAGTTGAAGGATGTCAATCTCGTGGCCTTTCACAAATGGGATAACACGCGCCGCTTCCTCGACTCCATCGATGCGACCGCTGGCACCTTCACCACCTCGGGCGAAGGCATGAAAAATCACAATTCTTGGGATTACAAAACTGGTTTCCATTTCGAAAATTACCTCGCCGCACTGGATGTCGCGGGTGAATGGTTTCTCAGTCGCACGGGCACGCTTTATTATAAACCGCGCCCCGGTGAGGACATGACGAAGGCTGAAGTCATCGCGCCGGTCACGGACAAGTTCCTCATCATCGCGGGTGATTCCACTAATGGCAAATTCGTCACGCACCTGACTTTCAAAGGCCTCACCTTCTCCCACGCGCAATGGCTCACGCCCGCGAGCGGCTTCGAGCCCGCGCAAGCCGCTGCGCCGATTGAGGCCGTGGTGCAAGTGGATGGTGCGCGCAATATCAACATCGAGGATTGCGAGCTCAGCCACTTCGGCACTTACGCCATCTGGTTCCGCAAAGGTTGCAAGGATAACACGGTGCAACGCTGCTTCATCACGGATTTCGGCGCAGGTGGCGTGCGCATCGGTGAAGCGGGCATCGCAGCGAAGGCGGATGACCGCACCAGCCATATGAAGGTGGATAACAACATCATCCGGCATGGTGGGCACGTCTTCCCCTGCGCTGTGGGCGTATGGATCGGTCACAGCGGTGATAACAAGGTGACGCATAATGATATCGCAGATCTCTATTACACGGGCGTGTCCGTCGGCTGGCGTTGGGGTTACGCGGAGAGCTTGGCGAAGCGGAACACAATCGATTTCAATCACATCCATCACATCGGCTGGGGCATGCTGAGTGATATGGGCGCGGTCTATACGCTTGGGCCCTCCGAAGGCACAACCGTGAGCAACAATCGCATCCACGATATCAATTCCTTCACTTATGGCGGCTGGGGCCTCTATAACGACGAAGGCAGCACGGGCATCATGATGGAAAACAACCTCGTCTATAACACCAAGACGGGCGGCTACCATCAGCACTATGGGCGAGACAACGTCATCCGGAACAACATCTTCGCCTACGCCATCGAGCATCAACTCCAGCGCACGCGCGTGGAGCCTCACATCTCCTTTTACTTCACGAATAACATCGTGCTGTGGAACACCGGGCCGCTCCTCGCGAGCAATTGGAAGGACACCAATGTGGTGGTGAACAATAACCTCTATTGGAACACCGCTGGTGAACCCGTGACGTTCCTCGGCCTGTCACTCGCCGATTGGCAGAAAACTGGCAAAGACAAGACCGCCCAGATCGCCGATCCGAAATTCACCGCTCCGCAGAAATACGACTTCACCCTCGCGTCCAGTTCACCCGCATTAAAGATGGGCTTCAAGCCATTCGACTACAATAAAGCTGGCGTGTATGGCGACAGCGCGTGGACCAAGCTAGCCAGTTCCGTCACCTATCCCCCCGTGGAACCGCCACCAGCGCCTCCCGGTCCGCCGCCAATGAGTTTCAAAGAGGACTTCGAGAAGCTGGCCGTAGGTGCTGAGGTGAAGAAGGCCACGGTGAGCACGGAAAAGAAAGGCGACAGCATCACCGTGACGGAAGAAAAGGCGGCTTCGGGCAAACGCAGCCTCAAGATCACAGATGCGCCGGGATTGAAGGCTGGGTTTAATCCGCACTTCCATTTCGATCCACATCACACTGAAGGCGTCACCACTTGCGCGTATGATATTTATCTGGAGCCCGGCGTGCAGTTCTATCACGAATGGCGCGACAACTCTGCGCCTTACAAAACCGGCCCGAGCCTATGGATCCAAGGCGGCAAACTGTCAGCCGTTGGCAAACAGATGGTGATCCCGAATAACCAATGGGTACGGCTCGAAATCAAAGCGGGCTTAGGCGCGCAATCTACGGGCATGTGGGACCTCACGGTGACGGTGGCCGGGCAAGCTCCGCAGAAGTTTACCGGCTTAAAGAACACGCATGCGGATTGGAAATCGCTGCGCTGGCTGGGCTTCGTGAGCAATGCGCAGGTGAAGACGGTTTATTATCTGGATAACTTGGAACTCAAGAATCAGAAGTGATGGCCACGAAGAGGCACAAAAAACACAAAAGAAAAAGGGCCGCATCTCTGCGGCCCTTTTCGTTTTCAAAATATTCTACCCTCTCACCTCACACCGTCATGATCTCTTTTTCTTTGTGCGCGAGATGCTTGTCGATCTTGGCGATGTAATCATCCGTCAGCTTCTGCACTTCCTTCTCGGATGCCTTCACATCGTCTTCTGTCACGCCACCAGCCTTACCCTCTTTCTTGAGCGCTTCCATCGTGTCGCGGCGCACGTGACGGATGGCCACCCGAGCCTTCTCCGCCATGCTCTTAACCGCTTTCACGAATTCTTCACGACGCTCCTGGCTCAATTCTGGCAACACGATGCGCAGATATTTCTTATCGCTCACCGGGTTCAAACCGAGGTTCGCCTTCTGGATCGCTTTGTCGATCGCGGACACAGTAGTGGCATCCCACGGCTGGATCATGATCACCCGCGATTCCGGCGTGGTGATGCCCGCCAGCTCACGGATGCGCATATGCGAACCGTAAACATCCACCAAAATATTTTCCACCAGTGAAGGCGAGGCCTTGCCCGTGCGCACACCGCTAAACTCGTGCTGCACGACCTCCTCGGTCTTCTGCATCTTCTCTTCCGCTTCCAGCAAAATGTCGTCGATTGGCATAATGTTCTCCTGTCGTCTGCTATCTTAAATTCAATTAGGACTTCACCAACGTGCCCACCTTCTCACCCAGCACCACGTTCTTGATGTTATGCGGCTTGAAGAGGTCGAACACGATGATGGGCATCTTGTTATCC
Organism: Verrucomicrobiia bacterium; assembly: GCA_036405135.1. Classification (NCBI taxonomy): domain Bacteria; kingdom Pseudomonadati; phylum Verrucomicrobiota; class Verrucomicrobiia; species Verrucomicrobiia bacterium. The sequence continues at coordinate 38,468 of DASWYF010000045.1, forward strand.
ATGCACAGCGAAAACGCCGTGGAATCCATCACTTTGAGTTGTTTCTGCAACGCATCGATGTAACTGATCGTCTCAAATTTCTTCGCCTTGGGATTCTTCTTCGGATCACTGTCGTAGATGCCGTCCACCTTCGTCGCCTTCAAGATCACTTCTGCACCGATCTCATTTGCGCGCAAAGCCGCCGCTGTGTCCGTCGAGAAATAAGGATTGCCCGTGCCACCACCGAAGATGACGACACGACCTTTTTCCAAGTGCCGCACCGCACGGCGCCGGATGAACGGCTCGGCGACTTGTGACATCGAGATCGCGCTCTGCACGCGAGTCGCAACGCCCTTCTTTTCCAAAGCATCCTGCAGCGCCAGCGCATTGATCACCGTCGCCAGCATCCCCATGTAATCGCCCGTGGCGCGTTCGATGCCGCGTTCGCTGCCGGCCAGCCCTCGGAAGATATTGCCACCGCCCACCACGATCACGACCTCCACGCCGAGTGCGCGCACTTCCTTGATCTGCTGGGCCATGTCATGCACCACCTCCGGGCAGATACCCACGCCTTCCTCGCCCCCCAATGCTTCACCGCTCAATTTAAGAAGAACACGACGAAACTTGGGTTTGGGAGATTTAGACGTTTTTTTCATGCAATGCTGGTATCGGGTAACTTGTGCTGTTGTTGCACTTTGCACAAACGACATTCCCGAATCAGTTCGCGAGGTTTCTACCAACGGGGCGGTAAGCAGTCAAATGAAGACGAGGTAGGAGAAACCCCAAATCCCTCCTAAAAACAAAAAACCGGCTGCTCCGAAGAACAGCCGGTCCTCGAAACTACTTTAAACTTACGCGCCCACTTGCAGACGGACGAAGCGACGGATGACGATCTCGTCACCGAGCTGCTTGCCCACGGCGGCCACATGTTCCTTGATCGTGATCTCGCTGTTACGCTTCACGAAGCCTTGATCCACGAGGCAGGTCGTCTGGTAATACTTCTCCAGCTTGCCTTCCACGATCTTCGCGATGGCTGCCGCCGGCTTGCCCTTGGCTTGCTCTTCGGCGATCTCTTTTTCCTTCGCCACCACAGTCTGATCCAATTCCGTGCGGTTCACAGCCGAAGGGCTGGCCGCAGCGATCTGGAGCGTGATGTCACGCACGAGCTGCTTGAATTCTTCCTTGGAAGCCGTGGCTTCCTGGCCAGCGCCCACTTCCACCAGCACGCCGACTTTGGCGCCCGTATGGATGTAAGCGGCCACGAGACCGTTGCCTTGCACTTCCATGCGGCTGTGACGGGAGATCTTGATGTTCTCACCGACCTTGGCGACTTGTTCAGCGCGGAACGGTTCGAGATCGATGGAGGGATTTTCCGCCAGCTTCTTGGCCACTTCATCGCAGAACGCGCGGAAGGACTCGTTCTTGCCCACGAAATCCGTCTCGCAATTCACTTCCACGATCACGCCCACCTTGGAGCCTGCCGTGATATGTTGGGCGATCACGCCCTCATTCGTATCGCGACCACCCTTTTTGATGGCGATCGAGCCGCTCTTCTTGCGGAGGATGTCCACCGCGGCGTCCAATTCACCATTCGCTTCCGTCAACGCCTTCTTGCAATCCATCAAGCCGGCGCCCGTCATCTCACGCAATTTGCCCACTGAGGCAGCAGTAATTTCAGCCATAATCGTTTTCTCTCTTTGTCGTTGAACAGTGAAGAGCCGGACGGGGAATTTTCCCTGCCGGCTCTTGCACAAGTAAAGTTGTCGTCTTGTTATTAAGCCGTGGCCGGAGCTGCCGCTGCTTCTGCCGGAGCGGCAGGTGCAGGAGACGCAGCTTCCTGGGCTTTTGCTTCTTCATCACGCTTGCGACGGGCATTCTTAGAGTCGTACTCCGCCTTCGCCGTCTGCACGCTGTTCGTGATCGTGTTCAGGATCAAACGCAGTGAACGGATCGCGTCATCGTTCGCGGCGATCGGGTAGTCCACCAGATCCGGATCCGCGTTCGTGTCCACGATGGCCACGATGGGGATACCGAGGCGACGGCCTTCGGCCACCGCGTTATGCTCGCGCTTGATGTCCACGATGAACATCGCGTCCGGCTGCTGATCCATCGTGCGCACACCGTCCAGGTTTTTCACCAGGCGGGCGGCCTCGCGGCGGATCATGGACTGCTCCTGCTTCACGTAATCGTTGATGGAACCATCCGTCTCCATCTTCTCGATCTGCTTCAGACGGGCAAGCGAGCGCTTGATCGTCTTCAAATTCGTCAACGTACCACCGAGCCAGCGCTCCGTGATGTGCATCTGGCCGCAAGCCTTGGCAGCTTCCTTGACCGCTTCCTGCGCCTGCTTCTTGGTGCCCACGAAGAGCACCTTGCCGCCGCCGAGCACCGTCTTGGACAGGAAATTGCACGCTGTCTCAAGCTGGGTGACCGTCTGGCTCAGGTCGATGATATGGATGCCATTACGCGCGTCGAAGATGAAACGCTTCATCTTCGGATTCCAGCGGCGCGTTTGATGACCGAAATGAACGCCTGATTCCAGGAGTTCTTTGATACCTACATTCGTTGCTGCCATGTACTTATATTTCCGTTTGTTATGAACCGGATAAACCGGCCATCCTGCGGAACACAGGATTTATGTTTAGTGTTGTTGTGACCACCCTTACCTACACGATAACGGCTTGATATTAAGGTCGTTGCAACTTCTTCCCGACCACAGTCACCAGCGGTAACCCAGCCGAAAAGAGGCGGAAAGATACCAAATGCCTGTTGCTGTGCAATCCTTTATTTTCAATCAGCTATCTCACTTCGGAGCTACGATTTGGCCGGAGCAGCTAACACTTCATGGATGGTGTTCAGCAATACTTCCGCCGTGTAAGGCTTGGGCAAGAAATGAGCAACCCCCAAGCCGCTGGCCTGGGCCACCTTGCTGTTGGCATTGATGCCGCTGGCCCCGATGATCCGCAAGTCCGGGTTAAGCCGTTTTAATACTTGGATGGTCGCCGGACCATCCATGATGGGCATCATCATGTCCGTCAGCACGAGGGCTACCTCCTTCTGATGCTTCACATACTCTGAGATCGCCTCCGAGCCATCCACTGCCAACAGCACCTTGTAGCCGAAGGCTTCCAAGGTTTGCTTGGTTATCTGGCGGATGGATATCTCATCATCCACCACCAAGACCGTCTCCCCCTTTCCGCGCGGCAGTTTCACTTCACCTGTCGTGGTTTCAGTGGCACAGGAGGTGCCTTCAGCCGGCAGATAAATGCTGAACTTCGCCCCCATGCCTGGTTCGCTATACACCCGGATAAAACCTCCATGCCCCTTCACAATGGCTTGCACAGTGGACAACCCCAGCCCGGTTCCCTTGCCCACCTCTTTCGTCGTGAAGAACGGATCGAAGATGCTGTCGATGATATTTTTCGGTATGCCGGTGCCGGAATCTTCCACTTCGATCTTCAGATAAGGGCCTTCACGCGCCTCGATGTTCATCGCTACGTATTGGGAGTCCGCCATCATGTTATCGGCCATGATGGTGATCTGCCCGCCATCCGGCATGGCGTCACGCGCGTTCACGCACAGATTCAGCAACACCTGGTGCAACTGCGTGGGGTCCGCCTTGAGCACCCACAAGTCCTTGCTCACTCGGCTCTGCAACCGGATGTTCTTCGGGAACGTCTCATTCGTGATCTTGATGATGTCACGGATCAGGTGCTTGGCCTGCACCTCAACGCGCCGTCCCTCCAAGCCGCGCGCGAAGGACAACACCTGCCCCACCATCGCCGCACCGCGACTCGCGCTGGTCTCAATCGTATCCAGTATCCGCACCCGATCCGGATCCGCCTCCTCCAGCTTGAGCAAGTTGGCAGACATGATGATCGGCGCGAGCACATTGTTTAGATCGTGAGCGATACCGCCCGCCAGCGTGCCGATGCTTTCCATCCGTTGCGTGCGCAGGAACTGGCGTTCCAGTTTCTTGCGCTGGGTGATGTCCGTATTGATCGCCAGGATTGATTTGGGCTGGCCTGCTTCATCCCGCACCAAGGTCCAGCGCGCTTCCACCACGATATCCGCTCCAGCCTTGGTCTTCTGATCGATCTCGCCGACCCATTCCCCCTGTTTCAAAACGGCAGCCGTCGCCGCCTTGAACGCCGTGTCGTCTTTGTACAAAAACTCAGGCAAAGGCCGCCCCATGACTTCCTCCGCCGTCCAGCCATAGACCCGTTCCGCGCTTTTGTTCCAGAAGAGCACCCGATGCTCCAGATCACGGACCAAAATGGCGTCCTGCGCCTTGTCCAGCAACGTGGCTTGTTCGCGCAATTTCTCCTCGGCGACCCTTCGCTCGCTGATATCCGTGATCCCGCCGATCATCCTGATCGCCTTGCCTTCCTCATCCCGCAAAATGTAGCCGCGATCCAACACATAGGCATAGGAACCATCCTTGCGCCGGAAACGATACTCATCCGTCCAACTCGACTCGCCTTTATCAATCGCCGCATGGATTCCATCCACCACCCGGGCATGATCCTCCGGGTGCAACCGGTTCGTCCAAGACTCGATCGACGGCTCCACTTCACGCCGTTGAAAACCGAAGAGCGTCTCAAAGCTCTGCCCCCACCACAGCGTGTTCACCACCAGATCCCAATCCCAGATGGCATCCTTCGTGGCCTTGGCCACCAACTGAAACCGTTCTTCATTGACCCGTATCAACTCCGCCGCCCGCTTGCGCTCTGTGATGTCCCGGGAGATGCCGACCAATCCTATGATCTTCCCATCCACGTCGCGATACGGGGCTTTTGTCGCCAGATAAGTGCGGGTCACCCCGGCGGCTGTCAGCACATCTTCCGTCGTAAGCACCTCTCCGGACTCGATCACCCGCATGTCACTGGTTTTGATCACCAGCACATCCGCCAGGGAGAAGATGGCGGTGTCATCCTTGCCCAAGACCTCCGCCGCACTGCGCCCGACCAGCCGCGCCGCACCTTCATTGAACAGCAGGTAACGCCCTTGCATATCCTTCACGAAGATCGCATCCGGCGAATTGTCCGCCACCGCCCGTAACAATTCCGTCGAGCGCCGCAATTCCATTTCCGCCCGCCGCTTCTCCGTGATGTCCGTGCCGATGCTCAGGATTTCCTGCACCCTGCCCTGTTCATCCTGCACGATGCGGTTTGTCCACGAGACCCAGACTCGTTCCCCATTGCGCCGGATGTTCTCGTTGACGTTCTGTTCAAACGCCTTCGGGTCCGCGCAGATCTGCTCCATCAAATACTGCAAATCGCGGCCGCTGCTTTCCGTGCTCGGCACGATCGTCTCCAACAAATGCCGCCCCGCTATCTCCTCCGCAGTATAACCGAAAAAGCGCAACCCGAACTCGTTCATCAAGGTGATCTTGCCCTCGGAATTCATCCGTAAGATGATGCTGTTGGCATTCTCCACCAGCTCGCGATACTTCTGTTCGCTGGCCGTCAAGCGGTCTAGCGCCAGCTTACGTTGCGTTCGCTCGATCGAGAGCAACAGGACACCTTCATCCACCGGCTGCACCCGCAGATCAAACCAGCCCCTGGTGCCGTCCTTGAATTGGAATTCCACCTCCTCCTGCCCGGGCAAACGCTCCTTCAAACCGCGCTCGATCAACGCATAAAACGGTGCCTGTTCAATCCCCGGCCAGACCTCCGTTATTTTGCGACCCAACAAGTCTGACTTGGGCCGCCGGTTATGAGCCACCGCCGCATCATTGACATAAAGGAAACGCCCATCAAAACCGACCAGCTGGCAACCCTCCAAGATGCTGTCCAAGGTCGTGCGATAACGGTGTTCACTCACCCGCAAGGCCGCTTCCGCCAGCTTGCGCTCCGAAACATCGATACCCACCCCCACCAAACACAGGCGATTACTGAACTCCACCTTGCGCCCGGTGAAAAAGTAAGGCGTCGTCCGCCCGTCCTTCGCCAAAAAAAGAGCTTCCACGCTGGATTCACCCTTCGTGAAAACCTCCGCGATCCGTTCCTCGATCAACCCCTTGTCTCCCTTGGTAAAGAAATCCAGTGGATGCATCCCTGCGATTTCCTCTGCACTATACCCGGAGACTTTTTCGAAGTTTTTATTCCAGCGCAGGAACTGCCCCTCCATGTCGTAAAAGTACAGGATGCCCGGCATGCTCTCCACCATCATGTCGGAAAACATCCGTTCCTCCCGCGCCAGCGCCTCCCCTTCCAGACGCGCTTGCCGCCGGGCCAGATCATCCAAAGACTCTCCCATACTCATTACCCTTATACCGTGGCAACAATGCCAAACCGCTCCTGCATTTCAGCTTGCGACTTCAACTATAGAACCTGCCAACAAAAATGTCCAGAAACCATACACCCCGCCAACCAGCTAACTTTCCCATTCGTCCCATCCAAGTTAATCGTTAAACAGATTCACCCGCCGAATCGCTTCCCGATCCAATCCATTTAACTCTTTAACGAACCACCAACTACCCCTTCTCGATGTCCAAAGTTCGATGTTGGAAGCTGGCACATTGACCAACCGCCACTGAGGCCCTGACTAACTAACCTTCCTTTCGACGTTCGATGCTTCCCCCAATTTCCCTTTCTTCATTCATCCTTCTTAATTCTAAATTCGTTCCCCGAAGTCGCCTTCCCGTCTCGTCCGTTTGATGCTCCCTCATCTCGATGGCATCCTGTCCTGCGGCACTCTAGCCACCAGTCCACACCCACCAGATCGAAACCCTCGCCAGCCACTCCAATAGCCTAATCGTCGTCATTCTCGTCCTTCGTCGTCGTCCTCGAACAACGACTTTGGAGTGCGGAGGCTTGCCTCCGCTTTCCGCCTGAGGCGGCTTGCCGCCTCGAACCCAAAACCCGCCACGATACCCAAAAGAAAGAGCGGTGTATCAGTTTTCAGTGCCCTATAGGCCTGCCGGTGCAACCGGCCTGAAAACTTTCCAACTCCATCATCCGACGATGGCTCAAG
>DASWYF010000046.1 GCA_036405135.1 Verrucomicrobiia bacterium
GATTGCAAATCTGCCGCAGGACTTCCAGTTTCGAACGGTGCTGGTTTGAGTGCTTTTTTGTTTTCACCTGCTCCGTGTGGCGCAGTCAAAATCCTCAGACCAGCATTTTCTGCTTCTACTCCTGTGGTTTGCTACTGATCCAAGACCCAATGCAACTGGTTCTCAACGCTCCAGTGGCCGCGCACTGCGCGGGCAAAGCGGCTGGCGTCGTTCGTGAGGCTGCTCAGGTAGTAGCGCCGTTCCACACTGGTCTCCCCGTTGACCGTCCGGACGGACTCCACTGCGCCCACGCTCTTTAAATCTTCCCACTGGGTCCGGTCGGCGAACCACGCCAGTTGTTCAGTCTGCCAGTAGCGCCGCTCCTCCAACCGGCCATGCCCCTTGTCCACCGTGACCACGGTCAGCAGATGCGGCTCCTGCCGTTGGATGGCGTCATCCAGAAAGCTTTTGACCTCGGCAAAGGCCGTGCCTTGGTTGCCTTTGAGGGCCAGCACGTAGTCGGCATCCGCCGCCCGGATCTCTTTGGCGATGTTCTTCTGGCAACCCATGGCATCCAACGTCACGATACACCCGGCCAGTTCCAGCACCCGCAACAGTTGGGGCACCGCCGTGATCTCGTTGCTTTTATCCGCCACCTTGAGCTGACCCAAGCTCAGGCCGCTGGCCACCGCCCAAGCGCTGACCATCACTTTGGGACACTCCCCCTGATTGATCGCCCGCCGCAGCGCCTTGCCATCCAAGGCCACCAACTCCTGCTCCACCGCCGTCCGCAGGCTTTGGGTCCAGCGGATGAAGCAGTCCAGGAACTGCTTCGGGTCCAGCACCGCAAAGACCCGGTTGAACGTGTCATGGCTGGGAATGCCATGCGGCAGCTCCAGAAAGGTCTCGAACCAGTCGCTCTTGGCCTCGCCGAAGACTTCCATGTCCTCGAAACTGTCGGCCCCGCACAGCAACGCGCAGATGGCGATGCACAGCACGTCGGGCAAGCTATGCAGCTTGCGCCGCTCCACCCGCGGATCCGTTACTTCCTGCAGAACCGTCAGCAAACTCAATGGGGGCTGCTTCATCCCTCCTCCTGTACGCTCACCCCTTACTTTGTACAGTCTATTACACTGCTTAAGTCGTGTTTTTAATGCGTGAGCCCTGGTCGTGATCCAGAACCCCATAGACACCGCCCACGAATTGTTGCTAGCCTCCTTTCTCAATCACCGACATCCATTTATGAAGCTACTGTCTCTGACGCTCGCTTTGTTCGCTCTGTGCACCACGCTCCGTGCTGAGGAAGGCGTGGCGGATCTGCCTATCGGTGCACCGGCACCGGACTTCAATCTGCCGGGCATCGATGGCAAATCACACAAGCTCTCCGAATACAAGGATGGCAAGGTGCTGATGATCTTCTTCACCTCGAACCACTGCCCCACCTCGCACGGTGTGGAAGCGCGCTTGAAGAAGTTCCTCGCGGATTTCAAAGGGAAGGGACTGACCTTCGTGGCCATCAATCCGAATCACCCGGATGGCCTGAGCATCGATGAATTGGGTTACTCGAAATACAACGATGGCTTCGAGGACATGAAGAAATATGCGGCAGAGAGCGGCTTCACTTTTCCTTATCTCTACGACGGCGAGACACAGGCGATGGCGAAAGCCTACGGCTGCTTAGCCACGCCGCACGTGTTCATCTTCGATGCCGAGCGTAAGCTGCGTTACAAAGGCCGCTTCGATGATTCCCGTTTCGCCGATGAATCCACCGTGAAGTCCAACGATGCTCGGAATGCCGTGGAAGCGTTACTCGCAAGCAAGCCGGTGCCGGTGGAGATCACCAAGCCGCACGGCTGCTCCACCAAGTGGCGCAGCAAACAAACCGCCGTGGCTGCTCAGACGCAGAAGTGGGAGAAAGCGCCGGTGACGATTGAGCAGATTGATGCCGCTGGCGTTGCTAAGCTCGTGAAAAATGGCACGAAAAAAGTGCGGCTCTTCAATGTGTGGTCCACCACTTGTATCCCGTGCGTGAAAGAGTTTCCTGAACTCGTCACCACCGCCCGCAAGTTCGGTCTGCGTGATTTCGAGATGATCACCATCACCACGGATGACCCGGCTGATACAGAAAAGGCTAAGAAATTTTTGGAGAAGCAAGGCGCGGGATTGATGGATCGCCTAAAGCCCTCACTCAAAGCCGAAGGTCGCACCACGAACAGCTATCTCTACAGCGGTGCGAACATGGAAGACATGATGAAAGCTCTCGACCCGCAATGGCCCGGCGGCATGCCGCACACTGTTCTCGTAAGCACCGATGGCAAGATCGTGTGGCGTCATAACGGCCCGGTGGATGGCGACACCTTGCGCGCAAAGATTCTCGAGCACATGGGTAATTACTACGTGCCCTGAGTTTATTTGAACGTCCCGATCATAGCTGGCTCCGTTAGGAGCCAGCTTTTTACTTGTCATCACTCTCCCTGAACTGAAGCATCTCCTTATTACTGATGAAAAAATCTATCTTCTATCTCCTTTTGGCAGGAACCGCATTGCTGTGCAATTTTTCCACTGTGGCCGCCGAATCTAAAGGCTATGTGCTGGTGGCGAACAAGGGCGATCTCTCCATGGGCATCATCGATCCCGTGGCAGGTAAGCAGATCGCGAACGTGCTGGAGGACGGCATCACGGGGCATGAACTCGCTGCTTCGCCGGATGGTAAGCTCGCTTATGTGCCCATCTTCGGTAATTCCGGCGTGGGCAAACCGGGTACCGATGGCACGCTCATCCGTGTCATCGATGTGAAGTCACAGAAGATCGTTAACACGATCGATTTCGGCAAGGGCGTGCGCCCGCACTGCCCTGTCATCGGACCGAAGGATGGCTTGCTTTATGTCACAACGGAACTTTTGAATTCCGTGAGCATCATTGATCCGAAGACGCTCAAGATAGTTGGCTCAGTTCCCACGAAGCAGGAGCAGTCACACATGCTGGCGATCACGCCAGATAATCGCAAAGGCTACACAGCCAATGTCGGTCCCGGCACTGTCTCCGTGCTGGATCTGGAAAAGCGCACACACCTCAAGACCATCACCATTTCCACGAACACCCAGCGCATCTCTGTTTCAGCAGATGGCAAGTGGGCGTTCACATCCGATCAGACGAAGCCGCAACTGGCGATGATCGATACGGCGAAGGATGAGGTCACGCATTGGGTGGAGTTGCCGGGCATCGGTTACGGTACGGCGACGACGCCGGACAGCCGTTATCTGGTGATTGCGCTGATCAGCATCAACAAAGTCGGCGTCCTCGATCTGCAAACGCGCAAGATCGTGCAGACGATCGATGTGCCGAAAGCTCCGCAATATGTGCTGATGCAACCGGATGGCGCGAAGGTGTATGTCTCCTGCGATGCCAGCCGCAAGGTGATGATGATCGACACGAAGACGTGGAAGGTAGAAAAAGAAATCGCCGCTGGTCAAACGGCGGATGGGCTTGCTTGGGCACCGATCAAGTAAGAGGCTATAAAACTAAAACGCCCGGAAAGATCCGGGCGTTTTTTTATTTCCATCCGCAAAGGTGTGACTGACCAGGGTGACAGGTGACCCTTGACATTTATACCTTTTGCTTTTTGCCGTTTGAGTTTTTCGTGTGGCAATTTGCCTTTTTCAAAAACGAAGCAACTAACTTCGAGTCAGACATTTGGCATATTGTTTATTGATTTTATCAAACGTATGAACCTGTCTTCGGCCAGCCACACCTTTGCGGACGGATATGCTTGGTTCAGATCGGGAGCAATTCTGTCTTGTTCGCTTCCGCAATGGCCTGTTTGACCCTTTCGGAAAACTCCTGGATACGGTCCACTTCATTCCATGCTTCACGGCGAGGAATGCCATAGTCAGTAGTTTCATAGACCTCGTAGCCGATGATGATGAGTTCCTCCATCTTCATCCCCTTCTCCACCAAAGTTTCCTTTTTCCGCTCTTGTTTCTTGATGATGCGGTGTTTCACAAAGCCGTTGCCATTCTCAAACAGATTGATGTTTTCCGCGCGCAACGGTACCGCCTTCGCGGCGGCTTCCAGCTTGGGAATCACATCGTTCTTTAACACGAGAAGTTCAGGCACAGTCAGGCGCTTTTCATTGCCATCGAGATCACGAACAGACGCTGAAGCCAGTTGGTTGGTTTTGGAGATGCGCAGGGCAAGCTCTTGATCTTCTTGGATCAGGGCTTTCAGTTTCTCACGGCATTCTTCGATCGTGTAGTGGCGCTCAGCGATCTTTTCCGAACCGGGTGTGGGCTTGAACGCTTTTTCCCCTTCTATGGCTTCGGTGAAATATTCACGGCGGTTGCTGCCTGCTTCGGCCAGACGACGCGTCCACGCGGCGATGTCTGCGTCGAGCTTCTTTCGGCGGTTGAATCCATCTCCCAATGTCATCGGCATAAATCTCCTTTGTTTGAATCTGCGCTCAGTAAAACGTTTTGAACCGGCGAGCCAAGCTAAATCTGCCAGTGCGATAAAACTGCAAAGGTGCCGGGAGTCAGGGATATTTTCATTTACGTCCGTTTCCCTTAGCTTTTCCTCAATTATTTGTGAGTCCGACTGAACAATATCTCGATAAGTGCCGCGCCATGGTGGAAGTGGTGGCGAAGCAGCAACCGCTCATCCAGCAGGCCGCCGATGCCTTCGCTCAGACCATTCTGGCCGGGCGCATGGTGCATCTCTTCGGCTCCGGCCATAGCCGCATCCTCGTGGAAGAGATGTGGCCGCGCTACGGCTCATTCCCCGGCTTCAACCCCATCGTAGAACTCTCGTTGAGCTTTCACAACCTCGTCGTGGGACCGAATGGTCAGCGGCAGGCGATGTTCCTGGAGAACGTGAGCGGATTAGCGGGACGCATTCTTCGTAACTTCGATCTTTCGCAACAGGATTCAGCTCTCGTTGTCTCATCCAGCGGTTGCAACATCGTGCCAATCGAGATGGCCGAAGGCTTCAAGCAACGCGGCATCAAGATGGTGGCGATCATCAGCCGGTTGCACTCGGAGGCAAGCAAGAGCCAGCATCCGAGCGGGAAGAAGCTGCAGGACTTTGCAGACATCGTGCTGGATACCGGTGCGCCGATTGGTGATGCGATGGTGAAATTGGATGGACTGGAAACACCAGTCGCACCGGGTTCGACTGTGGGCGGGTGTTTGTTGGTGAATACGATGAAGGCGGAGGTGGCTGAGCGTTTAACGAAAGCTGGTAAACCGCCGAAAGTGCTAACGGCAGGAGCGTTGGTTGGGAAAGAAAAAGCGACGGAATTGTTTGAAGCAGCTTACGACGAGCATGCCCGTCGTCTGGCAAAACTCTACGAAAAGATTGGAGCGTAATAGCCAAGGTATGAGGTATGAATTATGAGTTATGAAGGGGAAAGACAGGATTTGCGGGTGCGCACAAAGCTTTTTGCACTTCGGATTATCAAGATGTGCGGCACTCTCCCCATTACTCGTGAAGGGCGAATTTTAGGAGATCAAATTTTTCGTTCAGGAACATCCGTCGGAGCAAATTATCGTGAAGCCTATCGCGCAAGGTCCAAAGCTGAATTCATTTCCAAACTGGGCGACTCACAGAAAGAACTGGAAGAAACAATTTACTGGATGGAACTGCTGCTCGAAACGGGAACGGTGAAAGAAAAGAAAATGGCTCTTCTGTTAACTGAAGCTGACGAATTGATGGCCATCATCAGTGCGATCATCAAAAGCTCCCGAAGCTCCTCTTCATAAATCATAATTCATACCTCATAATTTATGGCCCTACGCACATCTGTCATTGGCAGCTATCCGTTTCCTGGATGGTTGGAGTTTGCTTCACACAACCTGCCGCAGTTTGGGAAGGATGATTTGGCAGAGTTGCAGGATGATGCGGTGATCACGGCGGTGCATGATCAGATCGCGGCGGGCTTGGATGTCATCACGGATGGCGAGCAGACGCGGTTGGATTTCAATCTTTCGTTTTATGGCTATATCCAAGGGATCGAGCTGGAATCGGTGTCGCCTCGTAAGTTTGGGCCACCGGCGCACGATCAGCGTGGGAAGCATCAGGTGACGGGTGAGTTACTTGCGCCACGCGGATTGGGCGCAGTGGAAGAATTCAAACGGCTGCAAAAGGTGGCGGCTTCGTTGAAGATCGGTGAAAAGACTACGTTGAAGGCGAGCGTGCCGGGGCCTTACACGTTGAGCGGGCGTTTGTTACCGAATAAGCAGTATGCGGATCGCTGGGCGTTGACGGAAGCGTTGCTGCCCATCGTGCGGAAGGAACTGGAAGATTTGGTCGCGGCGGGCTGCAAGGAGATCAGCGTGGATGAGCCATCGATGAGTTGCTACGCGTACAAGGAGGACACGAAACGGTTCGTAGACATCTTCAATCGCACGGTGGAGAGCGTGGTGGGCAAGACGCGCATGTGCACGCATCTGTGTTTCGGCAATTACAAGGCGCGTGCGGTGGGGCCGCGTCGCATCAGCCCGATGTTCCCGGCGTTTCTCGATATGAAGGCGGACGAGATGCATGTGGAGATGGCAAGCCGTGAGTTTGCCGAGATCGAACTGATCGCGGACATCGCCAAGCGCATGGATGTGGCCATCGGCATCATCGATGTGAAGAGCTATTACATCGAGACGGCGGAAGATGTGGCGAATCGCGTGAAGCTCTGCCTGAAGCATGCGCCCGCGGAGAAACTGGTGTTCGCGCCGGATTGTGGCTTGAGCCAAACGGCGCGCTGGGCGGCGAAGCGGAAGCTGGTGAGTATGGTGGAGGGCGTGGCGAAGGTGAAGAAAACGCTCTGAGCAAAATGACCAATGACGAAATCCGAATGACCAAGGAATGCCACAATGACGAATGTCTAATGTCAATGAGATCGATTTTATTCAGTCATTGCACATTAGCTCATTCCTTCGTCATTCGAGCTTGGTCATTCGTCATTCCCGGAGGTGCTTGTGCTTAAACCTGCCGCACTGAAAGACGACGCTTTCTTAGCTGAGGTCAAAGCCACTTCCCCTGCCCCCTCCGGGTTCCATCTGTGGTGGTTGGGGCAGAGCGGATTTTTGATCCAGTGGCAGGGCAAGCATCTGCTGTTTGATCCGTATCTCTCGGATTCGTTGACGCGGAAGTATGCGGCGACGGATAAGCCGCATACGCGGGTGACGGAGTTGGTCATCGCGCCAGAGAAACTGGATTTCATCGATGTGGTGACTTCGAGCCATAATCACACGGATCATCTGGACCCGGAGACGTTGTCACCGTTAACGAAAGTGAATCCGGGGATTGTGATGGTTTGCCCTGAGGCGAATCGGGTGACGGTGCGGGAACGTTCCGCTTTGTCAGAGGAGCGCATCAAGGGATTGGATGAGGGGCAGAAGGTTTCGGTGGCGGGCTTTGAATTTCATGCAGTTCCAGCGGCGCATGAGAAGTTGGATAAGGACAAGGACGGACGGCACATCTATCTCGGCTTCGTGGTGAAGTTCGGGCCGTGGACGGTCTATCACAGCGGGGACACGATGTTGTTCGATGGCATGGTGGATATCCTCAAGCCGTTCAATATCGATGTGGCGTTGCTGCCTATCAATGGGCGGGCGCCAGAGCGGCGGGTGGCGGGAAACTTGTGGGGGCGGGAGGCGGCGCAGCTGGCGAAGGACATCGGAGCGAAGGTGGTGATCCCGTGTCACTACGATATGTTCACTTTTAATACGGCGACGACGGAGGAGTTTGAGCGGACGTGTGGGGAGATCGGGCAAGGATTTAAGGTGATGCGGAATGGGGAGAGGTGGGGAATGAAATGACCAATGCCTAAGCCCGAATGACGAAGGAATGAGCGATGTCGAACGCTCAAATTAATTAGGGTAGCCGTAGGCGCAGGATAGTTTTTCTTCGAGTTCAAAATTTTCTTGTTAATCGCTGAGCCGGGAGGAGGATGCGGCTATGCGTTCCAAGATCTCGTGTCTATTTTCCCTCAGTCTGTTGCTGCTGCTTTGTGGGTGTCTGGAGTTCGAGGAGCAGAGCATGTCGTATCGGTATGATGAGAAGACGGATACGCTTTATATTTTTCAGGATTACCGGGGAATATTCGGAGGCAGCCGAAAGGAGACTTTGACAAGCAACAAAGATTCCATCGCAGAAGAGGTCGAACAGTTGGAATCGGTATTAAAAAGAGAACGCACGTTCTTTTTCGGGAACTGGATCACAGAATTTGATCGGGAAGCGTTTATTGAATATAGTAAGGAGTTGAAGAGCACTCCAGCCGATGAAAACTCCAAACTAAATGCAGAGGAGCGCAAACTTTTACTCGCGTTAATAGAATCATTGCTTGCGAATGTGAAGGTGGAAAACGGACCGTTTTATTATGACGCCAAAAAACGTCTTTGCGGGACACAGAAGGTAACCTTGACGAAGGCTTCCGAGATCATCCGCAATGCAAACCGGACGATGCCCATGGTCTTGAAAAGCATCGCCAAAGAAGACTCGACGACAGCGGCTGAGAAGGCGTTGATTTTGAAGGCGATGGAAAAACGGAAAGACTTTATCCACCTGGAAAAGAATATCTTCAGTTTGGTTTTTCCCATGTCCAAGCCTGAGTTCGATAAAACCTTTGGGCCCAATGCCGAACCAGATTTGATGGTTCAAGAGTTCAAGAAATGTGGTGGCAAGATAGAATTCAAAGATGATGAAGTCCACTTCAGCCTAGGGACACCGCAAGACAGAATCACCACCCTGACCTTGCCGGTGGCGAAGGCGAAGAAAGACTATCAGGGCTATCTTCCCAACGCCGTGGATGAGGTGAGGAAACGGGCGGTCATTTTGGAGAAGTATGATGTGGAGGCGGCGCGGAAGGAGTTTTTGAAGTAGGCCGGTTGCACCGGCGGGCCAATAATTCTGAGAGCAAATGTTTAAAGGCGAAGGGTAGAGCCTCCTGTGTCGGCTGGGAGGAATCCGCCTTCCTATCTCGGCGGCTACGAAAGGGGCGCATCTTGACACTGCCCCCATAATGAGTTGGTAACGGTTCCGATCCTGGGTGCAAAGGGGCAACCACGAACCAAAGGAACACGGATGAAGCCAGAACCCAAGCGGCCTTTGACCTTACGGGAGATCGAGCAGGAA